>CALQZZ010000021.1 GCA_943350065.1 Candidatus Nomurabacteria bacterium | reverse complement strand
CTACCTGGTCCTTTTGGTGGATTTGTTGCCATAAAATTTATATATTAATTAATAATGTTTAGAACCAGGCCGACGAATCCGTAGCTATACTTGAATTATATAACCAAAAAAAATTATTTAGAAAATTGGGGATAACTGATGAAAATTATAGGTTTAATAGACTTTTTGTTATAATAATTCAATGACCTACATAGACGTACGAACAAAAGAAGAATACGACAAGGGGCACAAGGAAGGGGCTTTGCTTTTTGATATCATGGATATGATGCAAGGGGATTTTCCAGAGGTGCCGAAAGATGAAGAAATCATTTTGTATTGCGAATCAGGCAACCGCGCGGGGATGGCCAAGACTTTGATGGAGCAAGCCGGTTTCCAGCACGTCACCAACGCCGGCAGTGTGGAGCAGTATCTTTAAATTGGCATCTCATTTTAAATTCTAAGATTTTAAAGCCCAGCGACTTTAGTACACTAAAGTCGCTGGGCAGGAAGGTAGTATTGTTTAAATCTAGGGTTTTACATTTTTACATTATCCACAGTCAAGTTGATAAAAATGTGGATAATATGTTAATATATAGATATGTCTACATGGATCAAAACAAAACGCAAAGAAGCCGGTTTTTCTCAGTCTTTTGTCGCGGAAAGTTTAGGTGTTTCAAGGCCTACTTATACTAATCTTGAAAATGGTAAATCTAAATTAACAGAAGAGCAGAAGAGTACCTTAGCTCAGCTTTTTTATATGTCTAAAGAAAAAGTTGAGAAGTTTTCTAAAGCTACAGTAGAAAAAAAAGAAGATACTGGTGAATTTATTCGAGAAATTCCAAAAGAAAATGTTGAGAAGTTTAGAGAAGTGTTGCTCTATATTCTTGGAAAAGTCGGAAGTCGTCCAAATATCGGACAAACAGCTTTGTATAAATTGTTATATTTTATTGATTTTGATTATTATGAAAAATTTGGAGAATATCTAATCGGTGCTACATATATAAAAAATACATATGGTCCGACACCTATTTCATTTAAGAAAATTGTCAGAGAAATGGAACAAAAAGGTCAGCTCGTTGAAGTAAAAAGTAAATATTTTAATCATGATCAAACAAAATATGTTCCTGTAAAAGAAGCTAACGTAGAAGTACTCACGGGGAGAGAATTGAAATATATAGATGATGAATTAGAAAAATTAGCACATTTAACAGCAAAAGAACTTTCTGAACGTTCCCATATAGACACTCCTTGGCTCGTAGCAGAAGAAAGACAAGTCTTGAATTATAGACACGTCTTTTATCGTCCAGAAGAAACTTCTGTAGGAGAATATGAACCGCTTTAATAAATTACCAGAATTTGAAAAAGAATTAAAACAACTTTCTAAAAAATATAGAAGTCTCATTTGTGATATATCAGATTTTGAGGATATTATAAAAAATAATCCGACGGGTTTCGGTAAGAATTTTGTAATTATTCATAGTTCTCCAAATGTAAAAATTGTCAAAGCACGAATCGCTTGTGAATCTTTGCAAAACAGAAATATTAGGATTATTTATGCTTATCATAATGATTGTTTTGAATTTATGTACATAGAAGTTTATTTTAAAGGAGATAAAGCAAATGAAGATAAATCTAGAATAAAAAAATATTTAGATAATCAAAATAAAATTTAATGCCCAACAAATACGAACAAAAGGCGGAGGTGGAGATTGATCTGCATGGGCACACGATGCTCGAGGCGGGGGAGGTTTTGGATGCTTTGTTTCGGGAAATGAAATACAAACATGTTCGCATCATCACTGGTAAAGGCAAGAATAGTGAGAATGGTCCCGTCTTGCCGAACTTTGTGCGAAATTATTTGAATTCCCGCGGGGTGCATTACAATCAATCCAAAATCCAAGACGGTGGCGAAGGTGCGCTGGAAGTTTTTATGAAATAAAAAATAGGAAGGAGGGTACTAGCTCAGCGACTTTAGTACACTAAAGTCGCTGAGCAGAAATTCTTCTTTGGTTAATAGTGCTATACTGAAGCTATGAAAAAAATACTCATTGTTTCTGTTTTTATAGTATCTATCTTAAGTGTTGGTTTATTAATTAAAACTAAAAGTGTAAATGCTCCAGCTGAAATTCCTGTCGTAGTAAATAATATCAAGCCGATACAACTTTGTTTTTTACAAAAGACAAAGACGACGAGCGGACTCTATGATATTGCTTGGCTCAAGATGAATTTGATGAATGAAAAAGTCGATGGAGAATTTAATTACATACCAGCCGAGAAAGATAAAAAAGTAGGAGCTTTTGAAGGTATAGTCGGTCCGGTAAATAAAATCACAATGAGTCGCACTGCCGATGTGTGGTGGAATTCTATGGCTGAAGGAATGCAAAACAAAGAACAGCTTCGTATTAATTTTGGTGAGGGTAATGCCTATGCAGGATTTGGCGAAATGGTAGACCATGGTGATGGAACTTATGTATACAAAGATATAAGTAAAATAGTTTACGGTCCATTGATGACAGATGTAGATTGTAGTAATTTGAGTGAGTTGGTAAAAGTCCCACCACCAGCTATAAAATAATTTTTAAGACAATGTATTATGTATATATTTTAAAATGTGCGGATCAGAGTTTGTATACTGGTATCACGACAGATTTGAAGCGTCGGGTGGCAGAGCATAATGGGGAGAAAGGAAATAAACTCGGTGCAAAGTATACGAGCGCTAGAAGGCCAGTGGAAATGGTTTATTCTAGACGATTTAAAAATCGATCGAATGCGAGCAAAGAAGAAGCAAGAATTAAAAGTCTAAATAGGGAAGATAAATTAGTTTTAATAAATAATAAAAAATCTGTGTAAGGGGAGTCCTTACACAGTTTTTTTATTGGGACTTTTTCAAAAATTCAGTACGGAGGACGAGGCCTTTCATGCCATCGGCACTGCATTCTATCAGTTCTTCATCACCAGTGAGGCGAATGTTTTTTATTTTTGTACCTTGTTTTAGAGTAGATGAAGTACCTTTGACTTTTAGGTCCTTTATCACTATTACAGTGTCGCCACTGGCTAAAACATTACCATGAGCGTCTTTTGTTATTATTTCTTCATCTTCTGTTTCCATTTAGTTAGTATAACCTTTTGTATGATATAAGCAAAATATGGAAAGATTAGATATGCCGTTCTGAGCAAAAAAAGGGGGTCTTTGCTCAGAAGAGTTATTGGTATGTTAGAATTGGTGAATGGATTTTAGTTATACTTTAAAAACGAATAGGCGGACGCGCGGAGTGCGGATCAGTGTCGGCGCGGGTGGAGAGGTGGTGGTGACTAGGTCCCCGAGGATATCTATCGTACAAGTAGAAAGCCTTGTCACAAAAAGGGCGGACTGGATACAAGAAAAGATTTCAGAGATGGAAAAACGTCCAAAGAAAATACTCGCTCATTTTAGTGTGAAAGAATACAAAGAGTTCAAGGATCTCACGAGAGCTTTGGTGTATGAAAGAATAAAAGTTTTAAATCAGAAATATAAATTTGAAGTAATGAGTATCAGTATTAGGAATCAAAAGACGAGATGGGGAAGTTGTAGTGGAAAAAAGAATTTAAATTTTAATTACAAGCTTTTCTTTTTACCACCCGAACTCTCGGATTATATTATCGTGCATGAATTATGTCATTTAAAAGAGATGAATCATTCGAAAAGGTTTTGGGATCTAGTCGCTTTGCAAGTTCCGAATCATAAAGAATGTCGAAAACAAATACAATTATATTAATAAAATAAAATAAAATTATGAATACACATACACATCCTATAGTCGGGCATATACATCTAACAGTTTCTGATCTCGATCGAGCACTTTTGTTTTATAGAGACTTGCTCGGTTTCGAAGTTTCTGCGCGTTATGGAGACAGTGCTGTTTTTCTTTCTAGTGGTGGATATCATCACCATATCGGATTAAATACTTGGGCAGGCAAGGGTGCAAAGTCAGCACCTATGGGACACACTGGTATGTATCATGTCGCATTTTTATATCCGACGAGAAAAGCTCTCGCTATCGTTTTGAAAAAATTAATCGATGCAGGATATCCGCTCGAAGGCTCTGCTGATCATGGAGTTTCCGAAGCTGTGTATTTGAGGGACCCAGATAATAACGGAGTCGAGATTTATGTCGATCGTCCAAAAGAAACTTGGAAAGTTTCAAATGATGGGATGGTAGAAATGGTGACAGAAGTTTTAAACATAGAAGATGTGTTAAACGAGCTTGCATAGTTTTTTTGTGCTATAATAAAAGTATTATTAATTTAATTTAATAGATATATTGTGCTTATTCGACACTGTGCAATATTTCTAAGAATCAAATGTCAAAAGGAGATACGCATCAGCGTAAAGAAAAAAAGAAACCAAAGAAGGTCGTAGCAAAATAGTTTTTTTGAAAACAGTCCTAGTGAATAACTAGGACTGTTTTTATTTTGACGAATGAGGAACAATATAAAAATGTAGTTATTTTTATATTGTCCGAATGATGTCAAAAGAAGCTTAGCTTATTTTGTGAGTTTCTTTTTTTTTTGACAAAAACTCTTTATTTTGCTATAGTATTTTCAGAATAAACAAGTAAATTAACAAAAGAAAATGGCAAAAGAAACAAAAGAGACAGGCATCTCAGAATCTTCATTGCAGTTGAAAGAAAAAATTGCAAAGCGTAATGTAAAATTAGTAAAGGTTTTTGTTAAAACAGTATCAAAATTTGGTTTTGAAGTTATTACCAAAGAAGTGCTCGAGTACAATGCGAAACGTTGGAATTGGGTACCACCCGATGCTGTCCGTATTACAGAGACAGAAGAACAGCTCAGTCTCGAAAAATGGGTTGAAAATTATCGGATTGTTATTTACACTTCTTTTAATCCTAAGTTAGGGTTAAAAGGTGAGTTTGCTACCAAAGGTGGCAGAGGCTGGGTCATCATTACTGATATGAATGACAAGAAAGTATATGTAAGTAGTTTTAAACGTGGCTTTAAAGATAGATTTCTGAAACATATGGCTGACCGGGCAGAATTTTTAGTTTGTGTATTGCGTAAACGTCCGATAGTTCCGTTAGGTAGCAGATTGATGATAATCAAGCAGACTTATACTGAGACCTACTGGTTATCACCACTTGATAAAAGTATACGTGTGCCGATAACTAACGGAAAAATTCCGAGACGTTTGTTGCATCATTGGCATGTTTTTGATTACCGAAATAAATATTATCAAAAAAATCGGTTAAGCTACGGAGTTACGTATCGTGCCCATAAAAGAAGAAAAAAGTGGAAAGTGAGAAAAAACACTATTAAAAAGTAGTATCGCGCATGGGAAACCATGCGTTTTTTTATTGGTTGTTTTTATCTTTTAGATATGGTATTGTAAAGAAAAATAACCAATACCTTAACAAATGAAAAGTGTGAAAAATGCGACAGTAAAAACAATGAATCAGATGAAAGTCTGTATTTTTGGAATCCATGGAGTAGTAGGTCAAAAGATGATTGAAGTTTTAAATGAAAGGTTCTTTAAAAATAAAGGTCTTTCAGAAGGTGATTTATCACCTGATAATATTATGCTTGTGGCGACAGATAAGTCTGTCGAAAATGGGGCTCGCTCTCATTTGATCGATAGATTTCCTCTGACAAAAGGATTGCCGATTATCAAAGCTATTGATGCAATTATTAAAAAACCAGATATCGTTCTGATGTCTGCTGGTTCGGAGGCTTCAAAAAAATGGGCAAAACAATTTGTAGAAGCCGGATCATGTGTGATTGATAATTCTTCAGCTTGGAGAATGGATGATGATATTTCTTTGGTTATCCCTGGTGTCGCAGATTGGGGTGTGGGTGGAAGTATCCAACTCATTTCGAATCCAAATTGTGTGGCCATAATGGTAGCGACAGCTATCGCACCTCTGATACCTTTTGATATGAGTGTCGTAGCTGTGGTGGCTTTGCAGTCGGCCTCTGGTGCTGGAGCTAAAGGACTTGAAGTTTTAGATTTTGAAGAACAGATGAATGAGAGACTGGCGACACCAAATGTTTTTCCTGGTAAATTGTACAACAATATTCTTCCGGCTTCAGGAAAATTTTCGAGTGAACTTTATAACGAAGAAGAGGAAAAGGGTATTCATGAAATACAAAAAATGTTTCGGAAAAATGATTTTAAAATATCTTTTCGATCGTTGAGGTGTCCTGTGCCATACGGCCATGTAGCTAGTCTTAGAATTAAATTTAAAAAAATTGTTTCTTTGGAAAAAATTCGAAACGCTTTAGCTATTGGTAACAATATTAAATATCAACTGGAACCATTTAATCTTGAAGGTGATGTACTTGGTCACGATGAGTGTTTTGTTTGGGGAGTGCGCCACGATCGAAACAATCATAAAGTGGTCGAGATGATGGTAATGTCTGATAATCTCCGCCTTGGTGCTGCAGCAAACGCTGTTTCTATTATGGAAAAACTTATTGAAAATAAATTGATTCGTTTTTAACAAAAAAGCCCTGAACATTCGGGGCTTTTATTTTTTATAAATATATAGTAGTATAAATATACAAGCGTTGAAGGGCCCTTCCATGACAGTCAGGACAGGGATATCACCCTGGAGCTTTGGGAAGAAACCTCTAAAAAGGTAGTAGAACCCATTAAATGAGAAGTAAACAAGGTGGTACCACGATGAGAAACTCGTCCTTGTATAGCAATTTAATTATTGTTGTACGCGGACGAGTTTTTTTAATTTTAATTTAATAAATATATGGAAGAAAAAAATAACACAAATAAATCAGAAGTAGCACTTCGTGAAGAAGCAGTTTTAGAATTTTGGAAAGAAAATGATATTTTCCAAAAAACTTTAAATAAAAAAGAAAATCCAAAAGGAGATTATATTTTTTTTGACGGACCACCGACTGCGAACGGTATGCCAGGAATTCACCACATGGAAGCTCAAGCCTTCAAAGATGTCATGCCTCGTTATAAAACAATGAGAGGTTTTCATGTACCTAGAAAAGCTGGATGGGATACTCACGGTCTTCCTGTGGAATTACAAGTAGAAAAAGCTCTCGGCTTAAAATCAAAAAAAGAAATTGAAAAATACGGTGTGGAACTTTTTAATCAAAAGTGTAAAGAAAGTGTTTGGAAATATCGAGATGAATGGATAAAATCACGTCAAAGAATGGGGTATTGGGTAGATATGGATAATGCTTATGTAACTTATAAAAATGATTATATTGAAGCGCTTTGGGGAGTAGTAGCAAAAGCCAATGATCGCGGACATTTATACAAAGACTTCAAAGTTCTTCCGTGGTGTACTCGTTGCGGAACAGCACTTTCCAGTCACGAGCTTTCTCAACCTGGAGCATATAAAGATGTAAAGGATCTTTCAGTCTATGTGAAATTTAAAATAAAAGGTTTTGAAAATGGATACTTTTTGGCTTGGACGACGACACCTTGGACTTTGCCTGGAAACGTCGGACTCGCTGTCGGTAATGATTTTACTTATGTAGAAGTAAAAGTTGGTAATGATATTTTAGTTCTTGCGAAAGAGAGATTAGAAATGATTACTGAGCCATACGAAATAATAGCAGAACATAAAGGTAGTGAAATGATTGGTATGGAATATGAACCTTTGTTTCCTTATTTGAAAGACAATATAGAAAAAGAAGTACCAACACAAATAGAAAATCTAAAAAATGCTTTCAAAATTTATGGTGCAGATTTTGTGACGACGACAGACGGTACAGGAATAGTACACACAGCAGTGATGTATGGAGCAGATGATTTTGACCTTGGAACAAAAGTTAACTTACCTAAATATCATACAGTAAACGAAGAGGGAAGATTTGTCGCAGGAACTGATTTTCTAGAAGGACGATATGTGAAAGAAGCTGATGAGAATGGTAAGCCTACACTCGCGGTAGATATAATAGACAATCTGACAGCACGCGGACTTTTGTTTAAAAAAGAAAATCACATGCACAGTTATCCGCATTGTTGGCGTTGTGATACACCGCTCATTTATTATGCGAGAACTTCTTGGTATTTCCGTATGAGTGCACTTCGTGATCAGCTCCTAGCAGGAAATGAAAATATAAATTGGGAACCAAAACATATAAAAGAAGGACGTTTTGGTGAATGGCTCGACGGTATTAAGGATTGGGCTATTTCTCGTGATCGTTATTGGGGAACACCGTTACCTGTCTGGCAGAAAGCTGACGGAAGTTACAAAACTATTTCATCTCTTTCAGATTTGAAAAAATATACAAAAAAATCTGGAAATAAATATTTTATAATGCGCCACGGTGAGACAGAAGCCAATAAAAAAGGAATTATTTGTTCATTACCTTCTGGTAAATGGCATCTAGATGAAGACGGAAAGAGGCAATTAAATGAAACAGCTGAAAAATATAAAGATCAAAAAATTGATTTGATTTTTACTTCAGATTTTACTCGTACACAAGAAACAGCAGAAATAATGGCAGATAAACTTGGGTTAAATTCTGATCAAGTTATTGTCGACCAAAGATTGCGTGAAATCGGTGCTTATTCTTTTGATGGAAAAAGTTGGAATGAATATCACGAGTATCATACAAAAACAGTTGAGAATTTCAACAAGCGTGTAAATGAAGATGAATCATATGAAGATGTAAAAATTCGTGTCACTTCTTTCCTTTATGAAATAGAAGAAAAATATAAAGATAAAAATATTTTATTTGTGACACATGGTGGACCAGCATGGTTGCTATTTGCTGGGGCTGAAGGTAAAGACCCAAAAGAAACATTAGACATGGTAATAGACAAGAAAGACTATCATTATTTCCAAAATGCAGAAATAAAAGAATTAAATTTTACTCCATTACCACACAATGAAAAATTCGAATTAGATTTTCATAAACCATTTATTGATAATGTTGTATTAGAAGATAATGGAGAAACACTTACTCGTACCTCAGAAGTGATGGATGTATGGTTCGACTCTGGGTCTATGCCTTATGCACAGGGTCACATACTCGGAGAAGAAATTAATTTCTCACCCGCTAAAGCTGATTTTATT
>CALQZZ010000020.1 GCA_943350065.1 Candidatus Nomurabacteria bacterium | reverse complement strand
GGAAAAAATGTCAGAGAAAAAAAGATTTTCAATTGTGTCACGAGTAAAGAGCGCAAATCATGCTATGCGTGGTTTGACTGTTTTAATAAAAACTAGTCACAATTTTTTGGGACATCTAGTCGGAGCAGGGTTAGTTATTTATTTAGGTTGGATTTTAAATATTTCCATTTTAGAATGGATGTTACTTACTATTGTTATGGGTATGATATTAATAGCTGAAGCATTTAATACTGCGATGGAAATAGATATTAATCTCACTAGTCCAAACTATCATCCCTATGCTAGAGATACAAAAGACGTCGCTGCAGCATCTGTGACTATTGCAGTTGTTGTCGCTTGTATTATAGGTATGTTTATTTTTGCTCCAAAGATTTTTGTACTTTATTTTTAAAATTTCCCCCTCTCTAAAATTTTAATTTTGGGGAGGGGGCTAGGGGATGGGGTAGGATTTGCATTTTTTTTGCTTTGTGCTAATATGACTTGTAGCTCACTTCGAGCTTTTTATTTACTCGTTTATATATATTACATGACAAGATCACTCAAAAAAGGCGCATACGTGGATGAAGGACTGCTAAAGAAAATAGCAGGTAAAAGTCCGTTACAAACACCTATGATCAAGACTTGGAAAAGAGCCTCACAAATCTCACCAGAAATGGTCGGGTTTACTTTTGGTGTTCACAACGGTAAGACTCACGTAGAAGTCATCGTTTCTGAAGATATGGTAGGTCACAGACTAGGAGAATTTTCACCTACAAAGAAATTCAGTAAACATGGAGGTAAAATGCAGAAAGAATTAGAACAAAAGAAGAAAGAGGCTGAAATAACACAAGCTAAGTCCGCTAGTGTCGCTTCTGATGCTAAAAAGAAATAATTTAAATAATATATGAAAGCCTTTTTAAAAAATTACAGACAATCACCACGTAAAGTTCGCTTAGTAGCTAGTCTATTAAAGGGTAAAACTGTTGCCCAAGCTATTGTCGAGCTTGATCACTTAGCAAAGCGTGCTGGTGAACCAATCCAAAAGCTTTTAATCTCAGCAGCTGCTAATGCAAAATCAAACTTTGGTTTTGAAAAAGAAAATTTAGTCGTGAAAGAATTGAGAGTAGACAAGGGTATTGTGATGAAGAGAATGATGCCTGCTGCCATGGGTAGTGGACATAAGATCAACAAGCGTACTAGTCACATCACAGTCTTGCTTGAAGAAAAAGGATCAGCTAAACCAAAACACCAACACAAGAAAGATGCGAATATGTTAGGTAAAAAGAAGATTGTTGTAGAAGAAAAGGTTGTAAAAGAGAAAAAAGTAGTAGCTAAAAAGGTAGCTAAGAAAGTAGTTAAAAAATAATTATAATATACAAATAATAAAATGAGTAAAATAGTTCACCCATATGCCCATAGATTAGTAATTCTCCGAGATTGGAAATCTCGCTGGTTTGCTGATGATAAAAAATATGTTGAATTCCTTAAGGGTGATGTTTTAGTTCGTGAATATTTGGAAAAGAAGCTTCGTGGTTTTTATATTTCTACTATTGAAATCGAAAGAAACCAAAAATCAACACGTTTTATCATCAAGACTTCACGCCCAGGTTTGATAATCGGACGTACAGGTGAAGGTGCTGTAAAACTAAAGGCTGATATCTTGAAAAAGATGGATAAGCTTGGTATTTCACGCCCAGAAGATTTCAAGCTCGATATTATTGAAGTTCCAAACCCAGAAGCTGATGCAGCAATCGTAGCTTATATGGTAGCTGAAGGAATGGAAAAGAGAATGCCTTATCGTCGTGTCATCAAACAAATCATTGAAAAAGTTATGGCTACTCGTGGAGTAGAAGGAGCTAGAATAGTTTTATCAGGACGTCTCGGTGGAGCCGAAATCGCTCGTACGGAAGAGCTTAAGAAGGGTAGTATCCCACTTCAGACTTTCCGCGCGGACATTGATTTCAAACGAGAAAAGGCGCATTTACCTTATGGAGATGTCGGTATTAAAGTTTGGATATACCGTGGAGAAATATTTGCAGATAAGAAGGTAGAAAGTAAATAATTAATTAATAAAAATATATGTTAGTACCAAAGAAAGTAAAATTTAGAAAGTGGCATACAATGCGCCTTAACCCAAAGGCCATGACAGCCGAGACACGTGGCACAAAATTAGCCTTCGGTTCTTTTGGTTTGAAATCTGAAACTCAAGCTCGCGTCAAATCAAATCAAATTGAATCTGCTCGTAAAGCCATGAGTCGTGAACTTGGAAAAACTGGTAAATATTGGATTCGAATCTTTCCAGACCGACCTTTTACTGCTAAAGCTGCTGAAGTAGGTATGGGAAAGGGAAAAGGAGATCCACAAGGTTATTGTTTTGAAGTTTTCCCTGGACGTGTTATCTTTGAGGTTGATGGAGTCGATGAAGCTGTCGCCCGTGAAGCTCTCAGAAAAGCCGGAACAAAGCTTCCTTTAAAGACAAGAATAGTTTCAAGAGTACACAAACAATAATTATATGGCAAAAAAAATATTAGACAATTTAAAAGGAATGAAAGTTGAAGAATTGAAAAAGAATCTTTCAGAATTAAAAGAATCATTACGTGCGATTCGTTTCAAAGCTGAAGGTTCAAAATCAAAGAACGTCAAAGAACAAGCCGGTATCAAGAAAAGTATTGCCCGCATAATGACAGAGCTTACAGCAAAAAAATAGTTAAAATATTAAAACGATTATGAAAACAATAAAAGATAAAAAAGAAATAGTAGCAAAAGGAAAAGTACTCAGTGGTACTGTTGTTTCCGACAAGATGGATAAAACTGTTGTTGTTTCAGTATCTCGTTTTATTAAACACCCTAAATACGGAAAATACTACACAGTCAGTAAGAAATACAAGGCTCATGATGAAAACAATGCTTCCAAGAAAGGGGACAAGGTAGATATCATAGAGACACGACCAATTTCAAAAGATAAAAAGTTTAAAGTAGTAGCTAAGTAATATAATTTTATGATACAAACAGAAACATTAGTAAAAATAACAGACAATGGAGGAGGAACAGTTGGAAAAGTTTTCAAGGTTCTTGGTTCTGCAAAAAAGCGTTATGCTTCACTCGGTGACCTAGTCATTATTTCTGTGAAAGTCGCTTCACCTCGTAAAGCTATCAAAAAGAAAGATGTCTGTCAGGCTGTAGTCGTACGTACTCGTGCTGCTTTCCGTCGTAAAGATGGTTCATACATTCGTTTTGATGATAATGCTGTTGTTATTTTAGAAAAAGGCAAGAAAGATCCAAAAGCTGGACGTGTATTCGGACCAATCCCTCGTGAGCTTGCTGAAAAAGGTTTCCAAAAGATTATTTCTTTAGCACCAGAGGTTATATAAATTTTAATACACAATATTATGAAATTAAAAAAAGGAGACAATGTAATAGTGATCACAGGTAAAGACAAAGGCAAGAAAGGTAAAATTGCTAGTGTTTTAGTCGAGAAAAATCGTGTGGTAGTAGAAGGTTTGAATATGATGAAGAAGCATCAACGTCCTCGAAAATCAGGAGAAAAAGGACAAGTCATATCTGTATCTTTTCCTATGCATGCTTCAAATGTGATGATTTTAGATCCAAAATCTGGTAAGCCATCAAAGGTTGGCAAAAAGAAAGTAGGGGATAAAATGGTTCGTGTTGCAAAGAAGAGTGGTCAAGAAATTTAATTAAAATAATACCTCACTATATTATGAAACATTTAACTGTAAAAGAAAAAGACGCATTATCATTCGAAAAGTTGAAAGGAACTTTTGGCTATAAGAACGTAAATGCAGCACCACACTTGAAAAAAGTAGTTTTGAACGTGGGTACTGGAACAGCTATCAAGAAAGATAAAAATAAAAATACTTTCATCTCTGAGAGACTTATGAAAATCACAGGACAAAAGCCTTCTATGCGTGGAGCAAAGCAATCTGTCGCTTCATTCAAAATCCGTCAGGGTGATCCTGTAGGAGTGATGGTGACTCTCCGTGGAGCTCGTATGTACACTTTCCTTGAGAAATTAATTAACCTTTCACTTCCTCGTACAAAAGACTTCCGTGGTATTTCTCGCACAGTTGTCGATGATATTGGAAACATGACTCTCGGTATCAAGGAACACACAATCTTCCCTGAGACAGCTGATGAAGATATTAAAGATGTATTCGGATTAGCTATCACTGTAGTCTCATCTGCTAAATCAAAGAAAGAAGGTTATGCTTTCTACGAATTGATCGGCGTACCATTCAAATCAGAAGAAGACAGTAAGAAAAAGAAAAAATAAAAAACTTTAAACCTAGAAAAACACCCTATTATAGGGTGTTTTTCTTTTAACCATTATTGGGTTGACTTTTTAAAAGATATATGATATCATCCAATTAGATAAACGTTTTTTAAATTTGTGAAAATGGGCGAGATAATAGTGAAAATTATATGTTCTTTTATTGATGTTGTTGCATTTATTGTTGGTTTCTTGTTAAACTTTCTGCTTAATTATTTACCTTTGATTGCAGTATCTACTATATGTTATGGATGGCTACATCATGACGGTCTGTACTTATCTTTTGGTTTCTTGAGTATAGTAATGAATATTATAATTCTTTTTTATTTTTTTAAAAAAAATGATAAGTCTTATCATTGGGTAAATTACTTTGCTATGTTATCAGCCTTATTGCTTTGTTATACTTTTCTAAGCTACTTTTGGAAAGTAAATAAAGGGGTACTAGCAACAAAAGAAGAATTTGAAATTCTTTATAGTGCTATAAAATATTTTTGTGCAGTCGGAAGCATTTTCGTACTCACACAGCATTTTTTCAACACAAATACACCCAAATAACGGGTGTATTTTTATTTATTTGACTATTTAAACCCGTTCTGCTAGTATAGGATGCATAGGGAATAGGGCTTTGTTTAATCCACTTTTCTCCTTTATTTTCCGTCTTTTCCCCTGATAAGGGGAGCTAGAGGGGTTTTAAAGAAAACAAGTGTGATATTAACTAAGTAAAAATTCCTTCAATTATTATATGGCAAAAACATCCGTCGTTGCACGATCAAAAAAGACACCAAAATTTTCAACTCGACAAAAAAATCGATGTTTTCGTTGTGGCCGTGGAAATGGCTATATGAGAGATTTCGGTATTTGTCGTATTTGTTTCCGTGAATTAGCAAACGAAGGTATGATGCCTGGAGTTCGTAAATCAAGTTGGTAGAACAAAGTAGAAAGTTATAAAGTTAGTAAAGTCATAAAGTAAATCAAATTAATTAAACAAAATGGATCAAATTTCAAACATGATAATAATGATGAAGAATGCAAGTACAGCCGGACTTCCGACTACTGCTTTTCCATATTCAAAAATGAAGCACGCTATTGCTGATTGTTTAAAGAAAGAAGGTTATATCGCTGGTATCTCAAAGAAAATGAGAAAGTCAGTTCCTGTTCTTGAAGTTGAATTAGTTTACGTTAATGGAGTTCCAAAGATTCATGATGTAGAAAGAATTTCAAAGCAATCACGCCGAGTATATATGGGAGCTTCAGAAATCAGACCAATCAAAAATAATTTCGGCTTATTAGTACTTTCAACACCAAAAGGAATTTTATCAGGTAAAGATGCAAAGAAAGAACTCGTAGGAGGGGAGGCTTTGTTTAAAATTTGGTAGATTCGACAGGCTCACTATAAATAATAAAAATATATGTCAAGAATAGGAAAACAAGAAATATTAATACCAGCAGGAGTCGAAGTCAAAAAAGATGGGTTTGTTTTGACTGTCAAAGGACCAAAAGGAACTTTAACTAAAAACTTCCGTGATGATATTACTATTACAATTACAGACAAAATCATCACTCTTGCTCTAAATAGAAACGATAAATTCTCAAAATCTCTATGGGGTACTTATGCTTCACACATCAAAAATATGATTGCTGGAGTACAAACACCTTACGTCAAAAAGCTTATCCTTGAAGGAGTTGGTTTCAAATCAGAAGTAAAGGGTAAAGATTTACACTTAGCTCTTGGTTTTTCTCACCCAGTCATCGTAGCTATTCCAGAAGGTTTGACAGTTACAGCCGAAAAGAACAACCTTACTTTTACAGGTATTGATAAAGAGACAGTCGGAGCTTTCACTGCACAAGTTCGTAGTTTGAAAAAGCCAGAGCCTTACAAGGGTAAAGGTTTCCGATATGACACAGAAGTTATCCGAAGAAAACAAGGTAAGAAGACAGCATAGTAACTAACCTCACCCTGACCCTCTCCTGAAGAGGAGATGGAAAATGAAAAAAATTTATGATACAAAATAAAACAGAAAAAAGAATAAGACTAAAGGCAAAGATCAGAGCAAAGATCAGTGGAACACCAGAATGTCCACGTCTTTCAGTTTTTCGTTCAAATAAATTCATCTATGCTCAAATTATTGATGACACGACAGCTACTACACTCGCTTCTGCTAGTGATATGAAGATTACAAAAGGTACAAAGACTGTCCGTGCACAAGAAGTAGGAAAGATGATAGCAACTGAAGCTAAGGCTAAAAAAATAGAAACAGTTGTATTTGATAGAAATGGTTTTAAATATACAGGTCGCATTAAAGTAGTCGCTGACTCAGCAAGAGAAGGCGGACTTAAATTCTAATAAATTTTATGGAAACTAAAGATACACCACAAAGAAATACAAATACTCGAGGAGGTCGCCGACCAAGTTCTTTCGATAGACCAAAGCCTGAATTTGATCAAAAGATTTTAGACATTCGTCGTGTTACTCGTGTCGTAGCTGGAGGACGTCGCTTCTCTTTCTCTGTAGCACTCGTAGCAGGGGACAAAAAAGGTTCTGTAGGATTCGGACTTGGAAAATCAGGAGACACTTCAATGGCTATCAACAAAGCTCTTCGAAACGCAAAGAAGAATATGATCAAGTTAAAATTAACAAAATCTTCTTCTATCCCTCATGAAGTTTCTGCAAAATTCTCATCTTCACAAGTAAAAATAATGCCAAACCACGGTCGTGGAATGGTCGCAGGTTCTGTCGTTCGTGATATTTTAAATATTGCTGGTGTTAAAGACATTACTGCAAAAATGCACTCTGGAACAAAAAATAAATTAAATAATGCTAAAGTAGTTATCCTCGCATTATCCCAAGTAGCTGTAAAAACACCAAGATTTACAATAGAAGCTGAAGCCCCAGTAGCGTTAACAGCTAAGCCAGTTTTAAATTAGTCTTTAATTAAAATTATATGCAAATACACGATTTAAAAAGAGTACATAAGAATAAAACAGACCGTATCGTCGGACGTGGTGGAAAACACGCGAAGACATCTGGTCGTGGTACAAAAGGACAAAGTTCACGTGCTGGTAATAAAAAGCGCCCAGAACTCCGTGATATCATCAAGAAATTACCAAAACTTCGTGGTTACCGTACAAATTCTTACGAAATCAAACCTGCACATATTTCTCTAGATATGATTGTAAAAGTTTTTCCACAAGGCGGAGTAATTACTCCTGCTATTCTCGTCGAGAAAAAAGCTGTGAAGAAATTTAAAGGCTTTACTCCAAAAGTAAAAATCTTAGGAGGTAAAGAAAAATTTGGAATCAAAATCCAAGTCTCAAAATGTAAAGTCTCATCTACTGCAAAAGAAATGATCGAAAAGGCTGGTGGGGAAGTAACAATCTAACTATAAAATTATATGCAAAATTTCTTTAGTAAACTAAAAATTGTTTTCCAAGATAAAGTTCTAAGGAAGAGAATCTTTTTTGTTCTTTTTGCTTTGATTATTTTCAGACTTTTAGCGACTATTCCAATTCCAGGTATTGATACTTTGGAGCTTTCACGTTTTCTTTCCAACAACCAATTCCTAGGTATTTTAAATATTTTCTCTGGTGGAGGATTGACCAATCTTTCTATTATCATGCTCGGTGTCGGTCCATATATCACTGCTAGTATTATCATGCAGCTTTTGACTATCATGGTTCCAAAGTTCAAAGCTTTATACCAAGAAGAAGGTGAAATCGGACGAAAGAAATTTACTCAATACTCACGTTTGCTCGCTGTCCCTCTAGCCGCTATTCAAGGCTTTGGTCTTTTGACTCTTCTAGCTCGTCAAAATATTTTAGGAAATTTGACTCCATTTCAAATGGCTTCAAACCTTATTTTAATTATTGCTGGATCAATGCTACTTATGTGGATCGGAGAATTGATGTCTGAATTTGGTATCGGTAACGGTGTCTCACTCATTATCTTTGCTGGTATTATTGCCAATATTCCTAGTCATATCAGTCAAATGATTTTCTCTTTTGATATTTCACAAATTCCTCTTTTCTTAGTCTTCTTAGTCGTCGGAATTATTGTTATTGCTGGTGTCGTCGTGGTAACAGAAGCAGAACGCCCTATTCCTGTGACTTATGCTAAGCAAGTGCGTGGTGCTAAGATGACGAGTGGGGGAAGTACATATTTGCCACTCCGTGTAAACCAAGCTGGAGTTATTCCAATTATCTTTGCTCTTTCAATTCTTCTTTTCCCACAAATGATTGGTAATGTTTTAGCTAATTCTACACATGGATGGGTCTTGTCTATCTCTCATGCTTTGACAGCTTTTTCACAAGGAACTTGGCTATATACAGTTTTGTATTTCATCCTTGTTTTCCTTTTCACATATTTCTATACAGCTGTCACTTTTGATCCTGAAGCTTTAGCTACAAACTTACAAAAGAACGGTGCCTTTATTCCAGGTATTCGCCCAGGAGCAAGTACATCAGAATACATTTCTAAGGTCTTAAATCGTATTACCTTACTCGGTGCTGCTTTCCTTGGTCTTATCGCTGTCTTGCCTCTAATCATGCGTTCTATCACTGGTGTCACTGCTATCGCCCTCGGTGGTACAGCACTCCTTATCGTCGTCTCTGTCGTCTTAGACTTGATCAAAAAAGTCGACGCTCAGATCTCAATGAGAGAATACTAATTTAAATAAACAAAAAAATCCCCGAAAGGCCTGCCTGCGCAGCCATGGGATTTTTTTATTATCTTAACCAATTTATATATTCATTCTTTATGATTTGAATAACTTCCTGGAGATTGTGTTTACTTGTATCTACAACCAAATCAAAATTTTTTGGATCAGTGTTGTCGAGATTATATATTTCTTT
>CALQZZ010000019.1 GCA_943350065.1 Candidatus Nomurabacteria bacterium | reverse complement strand
TATGAAAAACATTATCAACACAAAAACTCTTAGGTTATCCTAAGAGTTTTTTATTTTATTGACATTAATATTATTTACTGTTAATATAAATACAAATTAAATAGCATCTAGTCTCTGCTTATCTATATAAACAAGGACTAGCGGCTAGGGCTGGTTCTTAAAAAAAATAATAAAAATGAAAAAAACAATTTTAAAGATTAAATCATTACTTTTACTTTTTTTATTTACAGCTTCTTGTGCAAACAATTCAGAAGTTAAAGAAGAAAAGCAGCTAACAAATTTGGTCGTTTCAAATTCTCACATGAAGAAAACTGACTTAATGCATGAATGGTTAGTATCTGAAGCCTTCAAAACTTTACCAGAAAGAAAATGTCTCCGTTACTGTTCTTTTGAGGATAGTATAAATGTTACAGTTATTCTTACTGACACTTGTACTAACAGGACTAATATTATGTATACAACACTATCTGGAAGTGAAACTGTTTCTTTTGATAGAAAATATTCTAACGGAAAAACACTTTTGTTGGTATTTTCTTATGAGTCTGGTGAGCTTTCTGTTCATGGAAGTAAGATACTTTCCCAAATGGACACTACTGTGTTGGATGAAGTTGCAGTAGAAAAAATAATTGATTCAAAATTCAAAATTTAAATGTTTTTATTAACGAACACAAAACCATGATCTTTTAAAAGAAGAGCGTGTTTTTTTATTTTATAAATCCTAAGTAGTGCAAATTTTAACCTGATTGTAGAGAATATAAGGAGATTTAGGAATTTTAATATAAAGATATTGCTAATAATATTGACTTATTGTTGTTTAAATGTTACTTTTTAATTAAATTAACCAGGTGCTAATTTTGTACCATAAAAACAAAAAAATGGAAGAATTTAAAAATTACCTAATGGAGCAACTTGGAATGGAATCTTCTGATTTTATTGGACATATATTTTCTATAAAAATAGATATGCCTGTAATAATTAGAACTTCTCGTTTTGGTGAAGGAGTGGATAATCCTTATAATTTTTTTTCTGGGAAAATCCCAAAAGGAACAAAAGTAAAAATACTAAAACCTTGCTGTTCTTTGGATTATACTATTGGAGATCATATACGACTCGAAATAGAAAATTCAACACTTCTATTAGATAATATAAATTTTATAGAAGTTACAGATATACGAATCTTTATATATTTTGTAAAATAAAACTTTTGTTATTATTTTGCAAGTTATTAAGTCCGGCAGAAATGCAGGACTTTTTTATTTATCAAAATCTGTGAGCCACAATAATTTTTTTTTCGTCAAAAACAAATTTTCCAGCCCCGGACTCAGCTATTTTTCTACTGAAAAATTATGCTTCCGTCTTCACAAAAGCGAAACAGACTAGCGTAGTCTAGTCTGTTTGCATTCGCGCTTTTGTGACCCTAAGTAGTGTAAATTGGAACTTGATTGTAGAGAATATAAGGGTATTTTGGGAATTTTATTTAGCTTCTTCTGTAGAAGTACTTTCAGTTGTTTGATTCTGATTTTCAATATGAGCAAGAAGCTCATTAGGAGTATAAGATTTACCTTCATACCCTATTGGTATTTCATTAGTATTTTTTACTTCAATAGTTGCAGTATTTTCAATATCAGTTCCATTTTTTTCTTCCAAACTATTAGTAACATTCTTTTCAGCTTCAGTAGATATATCTTTTTCAAGTTCTTTTTCTATTTCTGGAACTTTTTTTAAATCCTCATCAGTAATTTCTCCATGATCTGTTATAAATTCCGATAAGCGTTTTATTATTTCAGAAATTTCAGTAGGAGGCTTTCCCATAAAAACTGGACTTCGCCATTGAAAATTTTGTACAAATGATGCTAATGGTTCATCATTTACTTTGTTTGAAATTGCTAAAGTAATCTCTTTTAGGAGTTCATTTAATAATCTTTTTTTCTCAGCTTGGATTTCTTCTTTACGTTTAACTTCTAAAAGAAGAGTGTCTAATTTATTTTTTACTTCTTCTTGATCTGCTATGATTTTTTGTTTTTCTTCTTCTGAAGCTTGAATACTAGGTATAACTTCTTCTTTTGGAGAAATACCAAGCTTTGCATATAAATCATTTAATTTTTCTTTTGTAGTGTTTTGTGAGTTGTTTATTTTATCTATTTTAGATGAATATTCATCGTGCTTTTGTCCCAAAAGAGTTGCTTCCATTTCTGGGGTAAGAGGCCTATCCTGCTGTATTTCTGCTTGAGAAACTTCAGGAGTAGTTACTGCTTCTGCTTGGTCAGATGTTACTGTTGGTATAGTTTCTAAACTCATACACTTTATTATATCATATATTAAAATTTTGTGAGCGTTCAGCAGATAGAACAAACTTGATTCCTTGCCCCATAAGGTGAATTAGTGCCTTTTCATTACACCAATTTGAACCTTCTCGTGCGATTATAAAAAATTGATTATTTGGGAATTAATGAGACTAACTTGTTTCAAGCTTTCCTTCAGTAACCAAAGAGCAGAAACATCTATACTATCAAATTTAAAATCAACCCAAGTAATAATTTCAGTTTTTACAATATTATTCGGTACAGGTAATTGAGTCCGTGGGTCAACTGGAACCCCCATAATTTGAACTCCTGCACCAAAAGTTACGCCTGGACCCCAAGAGACTGAACCTCCATTCGGACTAGTTACACTGACACGCTTAGTTTCCGTTCGGACTTGTTCTACTAAATCTGAATGTTTATTTTCGTTATTAATTTTATTGAATTGACCCAGCCACTTATTTTCACTTTTCAAATAAGGCTGTACTGATTCGAGCAGTAAATAAAGATCTGGACAGTTTGTCTGTAGGTTAGGGTAAGAATCAATCATTCTCTGTTTGAAAGAAGCACCACTGTCAGTTATTGGGAAATATAATCTATCACCCTTTTTAGCGTTTGGGCAATATTTTTCTACAATATCGTTTGCAAGATAATCTAGTGCGGAACGTAAATGTCCACAGAAAGTTTGAATATCAAGTTTCAAGTCCTCATCTATATTTTTAGTGTGCAAAGAATTATTATATTCCTTCTCAATTTTAGGTAATATTTCTTTTTCTCGATTAATTTGTGCTCCGATATTTTTTTGGCGTGACATAAATATTCATATTGGGATTATTTGCTCATTAATCTCATCAATAATCCCGTTAAGTATATAAAGGCTTCTGTCTCATTATGATTACATTCACTTCCTGCATGCCTACTACTATATTCATGTGCAATTTGCTTATAATAATGAAGTATATTTGTATATTCTTTTGGTAGATTAAGGCGTGATACTAGCTCATTTGAATTTGCATCAAAATTCTTACTATTTGAAAGGATGTGCTGAGCAAGTCTTTCCATTGCAGAATAGGCATTGGTTATCGCATCTTTCCTAGCTGATACATTCGTAAGAGAAGTTTTGAAATGTTGAAGTGCTGTTGAGAATTGTTTTTTAGTCTCGGGGAATTTCGCTAACCAGTCGAGATTATCATCAATTAATTTTTCATCTAATTCTTTAGCCCCACTTGGATAAAACATGCCGTCTTTCCATCGAACACCTAAATCTACCGTAGCAACAGTAAACGCAGTCTCTATCCATCCGTTAATCATTTCAATATTTTCAGGAGCTTTGGCGGCTTTATATAGCAAATGGAGAACCTTTAAGGTTTCCATGAAATTATTTGAAGTAATCTCTTTTAAATCTGGGATATAAAGACTGCCATAGCTGTTATAGTTTGCATCAGAAATTAATTCATCTGCGTTTAAGCCGAGTCCATAGCAAACAATTTTAAAAATTGATTCATATTCATCTGGATATCTAGGACTCTCGTGAATAAACTTAAAAACCGTTTGATTAATACGCTGAACAAACTTAGCCTTTTCTTTATCCAGGCTGTCTGTAATTCCAAAAGTTTTATTAAATTCACTTAGACTCATGTGTTGTTTTCAACAAGGTCTTAATCACAAGCATCTCGTGCGCGCTGTTGAAGGTGACCCTACAGAGAATCGAACTCTGATTACCGCCTTGAAAAGGCGATGTCCTAACCGTTAGACGATAGGGCCAATTTATTAATTCACGTTTACCTTTTGCTGGTTTGTAATATCTCTCAGCACTAAATGCATCATAGATGTTATCGTAACTTTCTTTGTATAATAACACAAATGGAATACGATGTTTTGTTGACTTAACTTTACCTTTATTATGATATTCTAATCTATTTTCAGAATTAGAAGTACACCCTATGTAAAGTTTCTGATCTTTTAAACTTTTCAATACATATACTATTTGCATAAAAGTCCTAACCGTAGCCTCGCCCATAGGCTACGGCCGAGGGACGATAGGGCCAAATACCATTAAGGTATTTAAACAATATAACAGATTTAGATAAAAAAATCAAAAAATGGTATGTTTATATCGGTTGTAGGTATAATTATATATGGAGGCGTGGCTGAGTGGTTTAAAGTACTTGTTTCGAAAACAAGAGTGTGGGAAACCGCACCGTGAGTTCAAATCTCACCGCCTCCGCAATATTGACAATAAGTTTGAATAATTATATTATTCAAAAGAATGCAATTTTGTTCTTTTTAAGAAAGTAATATTAACCATAAAATTATTTCATTATGACAAAAAAACCAAAACTGTTCATTGTTGAGGATAATGAACATCAACTTTTGCTTATGAACATAAGGTTGAAAGATTACTACGAAATTTTTGTAGCTTCTAATTTAGCAGAGGCCCGTAAGATTTTTTACGAGAATGATCCTAAAATTTTTAACATAATCGCTTTTGACGGGACTCTTGAAGCAGGAGAAGATACACTTGAGCTTGTTGAAGAATTTAGACCTTTATTTACAAAAGGTATTATGGTTGCTATTTCAGACAACCTTTTGAAAAATAAAAAACTTTTTGAAGCAATGCAGGTTGATAAAGATTCAATCAACTATCTTTGCTACAAGGGTGAATTTATAGAATTGGCTATAAAATTAGCTGTATAACCTAAGAGTTTCAAAGCCCCGAGCATTTATTTGCGAGGGGTTTTATTTTGTGTGAATATATAAATAAATATCTTCTAGTGCTTTGACACCATCACCAGCAGCGATGTTGTTTTGATGATAGAGGATGTTTGTGCAGTCTCCAGCCGCCCAGATGCCAGCTACAGATGTCCTATTGGTCCAAGGATCGATTTTAACTCTATTTACATCATCTAAATCTACTAATCCTTTTACGAGGTCTGTATTAGGAATTTGTCCGATTTCTACGAAAATACCAGTCACAGCCAATTCATTCATTTCTTTTGTTGTTCGGTCTTGATAGGTTAAACCTTCGACAAATTTTTCACCTTTAATTTCTAAAATATCAGCATTTTTTATTACTTTCATTTTTGGATTAGATAAAACTTTTTCTACTGTGACTTCATCGGCACGAAAAGCCTCACTTCTATTTATCAAAGTCACAGAATTACAGTAGGCTAGTAGCTGGGCTGCTGATTCAAAACCAGCATTACCTCCACCGATAACAGCTACATCCATTCCAGAAAAAAGTGGTCCATCACAAGATGCACAATAAGTAATACCTTTGTGCTCTAAAGTGTCAGCATTTTTTGCTTCAAGTTTACGGTGACCACTACCAGTAGAGATTAAAATTGTTTTAGCTTCAAATGTTTCATTTATGTCGGTAGTCACAGAAAATCCTGAGGCCTTGCCTCCAGAGGGAGGCAAGGCCTCTACTCGAATAGCTTTTTGACCTTCTTTGACTTCGAGATTTTCATCGACATGTGCCAAGACATGATTCTTGAAATTGTTTGCTAATTCAAGACCTGAAATCTCAGGAGTACCAATCCAGTTGTAAATTTTTTCAGAGACGGCAGATTGGCCACCAAATTCAGAAGTAATAAAAAGTGTTTTTAGTTTTTTTCGAGAAGCATAAATAGCTGCCGACGTACCAGCGGGACCACCACCTAAAACTATAAGATCATAAATCATTATTATTTATTTTTATTTCTTCTAAAGAAAGCAGGGACAGCACTCCAGTCATCTGTCTCATCATCAATAATTATTTCTTCTATTACAGTAGCTTTTGTTGTTGTATTAGTGTTTGTATTATTTATACCATTTATATTAGGTGTTACTGTTGCTGGAGTAGGTGAAGCTGAAACTACTGGTGGAACTTCTTTTTTTTCTGTTGGTCGGAAGAAATCATTTTTAGGTTGTGATGGTAATACTGAAGATACTGCATTATGAATTTCTTTTTTTACTGTTTGACTCTTTTCATCTTTTCCAGAAATATTTATTACTGGATTTGAGATTGAACTACCAAAAAGACTTTTTGGACGAGGCATATCGGCAGGGAAAGAAGTAGCAATGACTGTGACTTTCACTTCTCCTTTTTTTAATTTCTCATCATGGATAGTACCAAAGATGACTTTGGCATCCTTGTCGATTGATTCGGTAATAACTTTTGCCGCTTCTTGAATTTCGTGGATTGTAAGATCGTCACCACCAGAGATAGCAAAGAGGACTCCTTTAGCTCCATTGATAGAAACTTCTAGAAGGGGGGAATTGATAGCGATAAGAGCTGCTTTTTCTGCACGCTTTTCTCCTGAAGCAGAACCAATACCCATGAGAGCAGAACCTGCATCAGACATAATAGCTTTAATATCGGCAAAGTCGACATTGATTATTCCTGGAGTTGTAATGAGATCAGAAATTCCTTCCACAGCTTGGCGAAGAACTTCGTTGCACACAGCGAATCCATCTTTAACATTTGTATTTTTATCAGAGAGTTGTAACAATTTATCATTTGGAATTACAATAATAGCATCTACTTCTTTTGCTAATTCCTCAATTCCTTTTTCAGCAATTTTCATACGAGTAGCTCCTTCGAAGAAAAATGGTTTTGTGACGACAGCAACAGTGAGGATTCCTTGTTCTTTTGCAGATTTTGCCACGATTGGTGCAGCACCAGTACCAGTACCTCCACCCATTCCACAAGCAATAAAGACCATGTCAGCACCTTTGATAGTGTCTTGGATTTCTGCTTTTGTTTCTTCGGCTGCTCTTTTTCCGACATCAGGATTCATACCAGCCCCGAGACCTTTTGTGAGGTTTTTACCAATGTGAATTTTCTTTTCAGCGAGAGAGTTGTGTAAGTCTTGAGTATCAGTATTCATTGAAATGAATTCTACTCCTTTGACCTTGGAATTAATCATGTGATTTAAGGCTCCTTTTCCGGATCCTCCTACTCCGATTACTTTAATTCTAGCGAATGTTTCTATTACTGGATTTACTTTTGGCATAATTTTTACTGGTTATTTTAATAAAATGTTTTTATCTCTCTATCATAACAGAAAATAAAAAAAAGCAAAATTTTAGAATTTGATCTGTTATTGACATTTAAGCTTACTGTGCTAGTATCTAATTAGAATAAATTATTTAAAAATAAAAAAGAATGAAAAAAAACGGTTATTTTATGGCAGGCATTGATATTATTAATGCACAGCTACCTATTGGTTTTAAATTTGAAAATCTTTGCAGTGATATGCGACTCTTGCTCGATATTGCCAAAGGTAAGACAGATCTTGAAGATAGAAAAGAGAATAAACACGGATATTTTACTGTTATGAATGGATTATCTGGTGAAATTTTATTTACCGTTCCATTTGGAGAAATTCCAGTAGATAAAGCTGAAAAGTTTTTTGAATTTTCCCAGGAAAAAGCGTTGCGTCTTTGGTCACAAAGGAGTATGAATTTACCGGTGCAACATACTACTTCACATGAGAGTCGTAATGAAATGGAAAATAAATTCGGAGGAGCAGTCTATAGTGCTGGTACCGGGTCTTTTCCTAAACTCATTTTTTCTTTTTCAGGTATGCCGGAGCTGATTGATGAAGCGATGATGATGGCTTTTGTAAAGAAGTCATCAAATGATCATCATGCAAGCAATAATAATGCATATGAAAGAAACCCTTACTGGAAGAATATATATAATGAAGCTGTAAAATACTGCAATTTTTAAGCAAAAAGGACTACGATAATTGTAGTCCTTTTTTATTACCATTTTTACGGCAAAAGTTGTTTGAAGATTGATTTTATTCCACCTTTTATGTCTTTCATTATTTCTCCAAAATTACCAGTAGAAGCATTATAGGCAGTATCTTTGCTGACCATACAGAGTCCGAGGGCGACAAACCATGAAGAATCTCTTACACGAGTCTTTGTATTACCGAGTAATTCTGATCCACCGATACGTGATGGAAGTTTGAGTGTTTCTTTTGAAAGTTTCTCGAGCATTGGAGAAGCAGATCCTCCGCCAGTAAAAATAATTCCAGCAGGAAGTAAACCATTTCTTTTTATTTTCTTTAAATGATTTTCAATTAATTCAAAAATATCTGTGAGTCTAGCTTCGATAATCTCATCGAGTTTTTTCTTGGAATAAGTTTTTATATCAGAACTTGTTTTTAATAATTCAGCTTCTTCAAGAGGAATCTTTAAACCAAGTGCAATGTCATTGGTAATATCGGATGAGCCAATTGAAAAGATGTGTAGTGATATCGGTGATCCATTTTCAAAGACAGCAATCGAGACAGTCTCAGCTCCGATATTTACAAGGGCACAACCAACCATTTTTTGTCTATCAGAAAGGGCGACTTCAGAAGCAGCAATAGGTGAAGCAATAGCATCGATAGGTTCTACTCCAGCTTCGACGACGACAGCCAATAAGTCTTCATAGTGTTGAGCTAGGCTTGTAATAAATAGAGCTTTAATTTCTAGCTTTACTCCATGCAAGCCCTCAGGGCGACCATGGACCTCTTTTTCATCCAGTTTAAATGAGATAGGGAAGACATTCATTATTTTTTTATTTCCGAGCACTAGTTCAGCTTCACATTCTTTAATTGCTTTGTTTACATCTAGAGCTGTGACTTCGTTATCAGCTTTTGAAATAATAGCAGAACCACTGTGAACTTCAGAAGATAGAGTGATACCACCAATAGAAACAAAAGCTCTTTTTATTTTTATACCAGAATTATTTTCAGCTTCAGTTAGAGCTTTTTTTAGACTTTTTATAGCATCATCAGATTTGACGACATATCCATGGCGAATACCTTTAGATTCAGACAAACCAGTCCCTATTATTTTTGGAGTAGTTTCACCTTTAAAAAAT
>CALQZZ010000018.1 GCA_943350065.1 Candidatus Nomurabacteria bacterium | reverse complement strand
CTGGTATCTGTTCTTAAAAAGAAAGATTATGATGCTGTTTTGTGTTTATTGACCGATAAAATAGATGCTAAGATTTATAGTGCTGCACCAAACACAAAGTTGTACGTGAACTATGCGACCGGCTTTGATAATTTAGATTTGGCTGAAGCTAAAAAACGTGGAATTTTGATTGCCAATGCTCCTGCCGATTTAGCCTCAGAAGCTGTCGCCGAGCATGCTCTCGTAATGATGCTAGCTCTTGCAGCGAGAATTGTCGAAGCCGATGATTTTGTTCGTCGTGGAAAATATAAAGGTTGGGATCCGATGCATTTTATCGGTACAGATATTTTAGGGAAAACTCTCGGTCTTGTCGGTGCTGGTAGAATAGGGGAACGAGTAGCTTTTTATGCAAAAGGGTTAGGAATGAAAATAATCTATACTGATGTCACAAAAAATTCTAGGATTGAAGAATCAGTCGGTGCAGAATACGTTTCTTCTATTGAAGAACTTTTACCAAAAGCTGATCTTGTGAGTTTACATGTTCCACTACTTGATTCGACAAAGCACCTGATGAATGAAAAACATTTTAAGATGATGAAGCCGACTGCTTTTTTAGTAAATACTTCTCGTGGACCTGTCGTTGATGAAAAAGCACTCGTCAAAGCCTTGAAAGAAAAAGTCATTGCTGGAGCCGGTCTTGATGTTTTTGAGTTTGAACCAAAATTGGTTTCTGGTTTAGCAAAACTTAATAATGTTATTTTGACACCACACATAGGTTCAGCCAGTGTCGAAGCACGCAATCAAATGGCCGAGGTCGCAGTAAATAATATAATAGATTTTTTTGAAGGAAAACTTCCAAAGAATATCGTAAATAAATAAAAATATGAATGGAAAATTAATTATCGCAAGACATGAAGAATCAGAATGGAATAAACTCGGCAAATGGACTGGTTCTGTGAATATTGGTTTAACAGGTGAAGGCTTTAATCAGTCCAGAAAAATGGGTGAACTCATTCGTGGTAGTCCTATGGATCAAGCTTTTGCTTCAGCACAAATCAGATCACTTGAAACACTTCTTTGTATGGAGGACGACATTTGTATTGATTTACCGATTACTCGATCCGATGCTTTAAATGAAAGGGATTATGGTGATTATACTGGAAAAAATAAATGGGAAATGAAAGATATTCTAGGCGAAGAAGAATTTGATAAGCTTCGTCGCGATTGGGATTATTCTGTGCCAAATGGTGAGACTTTGAAAATGGTTTATGAAAGAATTGTGCCATACTACCTCAAAACTATTTTGCCAATCTTAAAAGAAGGGAAGACTGTGCTTCTCGTCGCTCACGGAAATTCTTTGCGAGCCTTGATGAAATATTTAGAAAATATCTCTAGCGAAAATATCTCTCATTTAGAAATGCTTTTTGATACTGTGGTAATTTATGAAATAAATGAAGAAGGAAAAATGGTTAGTAAGGAAGAGAGACATTTGCCAGCTATAAAAAATGATACAAAAAAGGTTGCACAAATTGTAGCAACGATTGGAATAAATTCTGGAAACAGAGAAACTCTTTTAGAGTTATTTAAAAATGGTATGAATATTGCTCGTTTGAATTTTTCTTGGTCTAGCCTAGATTGGCATGCAGAAAAAATAGCTTTAATTAAAGCCTCAGCCAAAGAGGCTGGAAAAAATATTTTGATTATTCAGGATTTACCAGGACCTAGAATTCAAGAAGAACATGGGCATACATATGACAAGACTACGACTTTCGATATGACAGAACAAGATAAAAATTTTGTGAAATTTGGTGTCGAGCAAGAGGTAGACTACACAGCACTTTCATTTGTCGGTAGTAAAAAAGAAATATTAGAATGCCGTGAACTTATAAAAAGTCTTGGTGGTACACAAAAAATAATTGCGAAAATAGAGAGAACTGTCGCTGTAGATAATCTTGATGAGATAGTTGCTTCTGCTGATGCTGTAATGGTGGCGAGGGGAGATCTGGGTGATGAATTTCCACTTGAACAAGTTCCATTTATACAAGATAAAATTATTAAAGCTTGTAATAAGGCTGGTAAGCCCGTAATCACTGCTACACAAATGATGCTGTCGATGACAAACAGTCCGACGCCGACACGTGCCGAAGTAACAGATGTTTACTCTGCAATCTCACAAGGTAGTGATGCTGTAATGCTTTCCGAAGAAACAGCCTCAGGAAAATACCCAGTCGAAGCGGTGACAATGATGGAGAAAATAATTTTAGAAGCCGAAAGTCATATGACTGGTGATAAAAAATTAAATCTTTTGTAAAACTATTGAATTATATCTATTTGTTTATTTTTTCTATTTATAAATTCAACAATTCTTCCGCCAATCAAACTAACTTCAAATATAGCAATACAAGGTAAAAGAACGATAATCAAATTAAAAATATCTGGGGTTGGGGTAATTATTGCGAGTGCGATCGTAAGTATTAGATAAATATGTTTACGTTTATTTGATAAAAATTTAGTTTTTAGAAAACCTAGATATACTCCACCGATAACTATAATCGGAACTTGAAAAATGCCCATAATAATGAGGGCTTGTGTAATAAAAAAACTAAGGTATTTCTCCACAGAGAAACTATTGTCTATTCCTGGTATCGTAATTGAAGATAGAAAGTTTAAACTAATTGGTATCATTACAAAAAATGCATACCATAGTCCTATTAATGCCAACAGGGTTGATGTGACATAAAAAAATACAACAAACTTACGAGCTTTTTCCGAGAATGCAGGTATAATATAAGAAAATAAACACCATATAATAATAGGGAAAGAGATAATAAAACCAGTAATACAATCTATTTTTAAAATAAAAAATAATGGCTCAATAGGTGATAAAAATATTAGATGTTGATTACCGATAGGTTTTAAAATAAAAGTTATTATTTCTTTGTGAAAGAAGTGAGCTATGATACATCCAAAAATAAAAGCAAATAGCGCAATAAATAGTTTTTTGCGAAGTTCAATTAGGTGCTCTAAAACACTATTCTGTTCGTTGTGTTGTAGAGAAGTCATTATTAATTATTTTAGAAACTACTTTTTCTTTTCAGAAGTGGGCTTATTTTCAACTTCTGTTTCAGTTCCTTCTTTGAAACCAGCCTTTAGTTCATTAAATGAACGCCCTACACTTCTAGCTAATTCTGGAAGTTTGTCTTTTCCAAAGAAGAGTAAGAAAACAAAGAGTATTAAGAGTAATTCAGGTGCACCAAGTCCAAAAATGTTCATATATTTATTAAGTTTAATTATTTACTAATAATCTAATTCTAATATGTATTTTAGTTTAAAGCAAGTGTCCTTTGTAGGAATACTTGATTTTAAAAAGTATGATATAATATAATGTATTATTATATTTTAATTATAGATTTTAATTTATGCCTACACCAAGATTACCAGACGTTGGAGGAGATAATGACAATTGGGGAACAGTCCTCAATCAATACCTTTCAGTTTCTTTGGACACTGATGGAACAATAAAATCATCTGCAATTTCAACTAAAATAGGACAAGCTTCAGGCAGTCCTACTACTGTTACAAATGTTTGGGTTGGAAGTCAGGCCGCCTACAATGCATTGACCCCAGATGCGAATACTTTATATTTCATACAATAATTTTCTATGAAAATAAGTTCAACTGAAATAACAAATATTAAAGTCGGTAGTACTACCATAAACAAGATTTACAAAAATGGAGTTTTGTATTGGCAGACAGGAGCACTGATTCCTAGTAACCCAGATGTTTTGTTTTGGCTTGATGGTACTATTGTTGATGTTTCTGGTACAAAATATTTTCAAGATCAATCTTCACACGCTCGTAATTTTTTGATTACTGGGTATGATTTTGATTCTACTTGGGTTGCTGGTTTTCCTTATAAATCTATTGCCACTATTTCTGCTCCAGTCGGAGACTCAGCACTTATTGCTGCTGATATAAATAATTATTTATATGCTGCCAACGGTACACCAAACCAAATTCCCGTAACTTCTATTTTTCAAGATATTGATTATGTGCACCGACTTTTTTCTCGTCACAGTGATCAAGTTTTAGATGGTAATAATGTCGAAACATATGAACCACGAGTAAGTGAAATAGTTTTTTATTCAACAGTAAAAAGCGGATCAGATCTCACAACCTGCCAGACTTATTTTAATGTTCCTACTGAAAATGGTTCAGCAAAATGGATCGATCCAGTAAATGGTAATGATACGACTGGTACTGGAACAAAAGCTAATCCATACAAAACAATCGTCGCGACTGAAGCGAAAGTTTTTTCAGCTGGAACACAGATTTATATTAAAACAGGAAACGAAGCTTTTGCTACTAGATGGACTGCTTCTAACAATTACAACTGGAAATGTTTAGGATTGACGAGAGTTTCTGGAACAATAGGTGATGTTGTTTTCTTAAATAATGCCAATATAACCATCGAAGGTTTTTATGTGACTTGTACAGGTAGAACAGATGGTGTTTATTTTAAATGGCAAAACATAGTCAAGAGATGTTACTTTTATGATGCTGGTGCGACAGCGTACGGTGTAAATATTCCTAGTAATAGTCTGGGTGGAACATTACAATATTGTGTATTTAATGGTGTTTCAAGAGCCATTTCAAACATTATGGCATCTTTGACATTCAATTTCTTGGGCAATTATTGTGCTACTACTTGTACTGCTGGTTATATAACAGGTTCTGCATCATCTACTGTCACTGTCAATTTCAAATATAATAAATTCTTGAAATCCAGTACTATTTTTGGAAGCTTTACAACATTTAATTTGTTCAACAATCAACTAACTGGCTCATTTCTTGTTACTGCAGGAGCATATACTGGTGTATATAATATTAAATACAATACATTTACCCCTGTAGCTACTGGTACATGTATCGTTAGTTCTACACCACATACAGAAAGATACACTTATGATATTGAATACAACACTTTTAATGTTGCTAATAGTTACAACGTGCAATGTATAAGACTCGATGACCAAGTAGCTCCTGTTATTAAATATAATTTTATGAATATTTCAGGAACAACGAACACTTCTGGTGGTATTATTGTGAATGCTATTTCTACAGACTGCCATCCTGCAAACATAAGTTACAATACGTATTCCAATCCTTCACCGCTTGCTGTTAATCCCGGAATACAACTTGGAAATGAAAATATTGGAGCAGGGGATGACTATTTAAGGAATTCAATTATTGAAGGAAATAAATTAAAAATGTCTGCCGCTTTTGGTAATGGTACAAATGCAAGTCATGCAATATTTATAACTAGAAATACAGGATGTTCTGTCAGATACAATTATGTATCAGGGGCAAGTATTGGAATTGTTTTCAAGTCAACAAATCAGGACAATGTAAATGCTTTGTGTGATTACAATATAATTCACAATTGTCAGACTCCTCTCATGGCAAAGGGTATTACAAATACAAAATTTTACAATAATACAACATTGATTGATAGTAATATTTTTTCTACTTCCTTTATTCAGATTATTGCAAATACACAAGGTGCGACTGGTACTGTATTTAAAAATAATATTATTTTAGATTTAGATGATAATAATCCAGTTCTTTCTATGAAAGAACTAATTTTTGTCGATACTGCTTCATTGCCTGGTTTTGTGTCTGATCATAATGTGATGTATTCTGCAAATAATAAAATTGCTCGATTGGATAATACGTATTATCCAACATTTTCAGATTGGCAAACAGCAGGATATGATGCAAGTGGTTTAAATCAAAATGTTACCTTTAATTCTGTGGCTTCCGATATATTTTATCCTAATACACCTGTTACAAATGGAGCAACGCTGACTGATGGTGACGGATTAGACACAACTGCTAATTTTACTTCAAGCCCAGTGTCGATTGTAAACAAAGCACAATCTGGTTCATGGCAGTCTGGTGCGTACGTACAATAAATAGTTTACTAATATAGTTATATTATATATAATAAGAATATTATGATGGATAAAAAAGTTACAAGAAAACAGTTTCTCTTATCAGTACTTTCAATTTCTGCTATTTTTGCTGTTAGTAAAATACCAAAAGCTATAACTAAAAAGCTCTCACTATCTCAAACAAAAGATAATAATGCTTATGGTAATTACTCATATGGTGGCAAAAGTAATGTTTAATAAAATAAATAAAATTTTACTAGTTATTTTTGTTTTTTCCTGCGCCATTTTCCCTTATGGTAATGTTTTTGCTGTAAATTATAATTCTGGTTTGTATAATGCTGGATTGTATTCTGATACCGCCCCATCAACCCCCACATCCTCACCAGTCGCAGGTCTGTATAACTCCACCCAATCAGTAACCCTCTCTGCAACAGGTTCAACCTCAATTCGTTACTCAACTACATCTACTCCAGCTGATTGTTCAAGTGGAACTCTCTACACTACACCAATCTCTGTATCAAGTTCTGAAACAATATACGTGAAAGCTTGTAATAATTACAACAATTTTTCAACAGCAAGTTTTGATTATGTTATCGACACTACTGCTCCAGCCACTCTAACAGCTTCACCATCTTCAGGTACCTACAGTTCATCTCAAACAGTAACTCTTTCATCTGTGGGTTCAACCTCAATCCGTTACTCAACTACATCTACTCCAGCTGATTGTTCAAGTGGAACTTTGTATACTACACCCATCTCTGTATCAAGTTCACAAACAATTTATGCGAAAGCCTGTGATGATGCAGGTAATTCATCTACATTAAGCTTCGTATATATAATTTCAGCAAATCATCATGTTTCTTCTGGTTATATGCTATCTAGTAATACAAAAACAACATCACAGATATTAACCACAAATGATATAAACATCACAAAAAATACTTCAGAAATATCTGAGATTAAAAAAGTAACAAAAAACTTAAAACTTGGAATGACAAACAAAGATGTAAAAACTTTACAATTGTTCTTAATTCAACAAGACAAGGGTTTAAATGCTAAAGCTTTAAAAAAGAACGGTGCTACTAATTACTTTGGTAAATTAACAAAATCAACACTTGCTGAATGGCAGAAGAAAAATAATTTAACCCCAGATGGAATTTTCGGTTTAAAAACTCGTGCTGAGATTAAAAATCTGTAAATTTATGGGAAGAATTAAAAAAGTTACTGGGAGGGAAATAATAGATTCACGAGGGAATCCGACTGTCGAAGTAGAATGTGAGCTTGAAAGTGGGGTAGTAGCTGTCGCTGGTGTACCATCTGGTGCTAGTACTGGAATACATGAAGCTTTGGAACTCAGAGACGGGGATAAGTCACGATACAATGGCCTCGGAGTTTTGAATGCAGTGAATAATGTAAATACAATTATTAATGAAAATTTTTCTGGGAAAGAATTTGATCAAAAATCTTTAGATGAAACTTTAATAAGTCTCGATGGAACAAAAAATAAATCTAAACTCGGAGCGAATGCGATACTTGGTGTATCACTAGCTTTCGCTCGTGCAGTATCAATGGAGAAGAAAATAAATTTATATGAATATTTAGGAAGCTTAGTTGGAAATACACAACACATTTTGCCCGAGCCGATGTTTAATGTTATTAACGGTGGCAAGCATGCAGATAGTGGACTTGATATTCAAGAATTTATGATTATCCCTGTCGGCGTAAAAACTTTTAAAGAAAAAGTGCGAGTTGTTTCAGAAGTGATTTCAGCCTTGAAAAAAGTTTTAGTGGAAAAAGGATTTGGTGTCGGTGTAGGAGATGAAGGTGGTTTCGCACCAAAACTCGCTTCCAATGAAGAGGCTTTCGACATTTTAATACAAGCAATACAAAATGCTGGCTATACTACAGAGCAAATAAAGATCGGTATCGATGCGGCGGCATCTAGCTTCTTCTTCGAGGGAATGTATAAATTAAAAATAGCAGGGGAGGAGAAAAGTTTGAATACAGATGAAATGATAGCTTGGTATGAAAAGCTCGTATCTACATATCCGATAATTTCTATCGAAGACGGACTCGATGAAGAAGACTGGGCTGGATTCGTATCACTAAATAAAAAACTTGGAGACAAGATAAAAATAATAGGGGATGACCTCCTCGTAACGAATGTAGAAAAAATACAAAAAGCTATTTCAGAAAATGCCGTGAATTCTGTTTTGATAAAATTGAATCAAATAGGAACTTTGTCTGAGACTATCGACGCGATACAAATGACTAAAAAACAAAATTGGAATGCAATTGTTTCTCATCGTTCAGGGGAGACGAATGATACATTTATCGCCGACCTCGCCGTAGGACTATCGTGTGGCTATATAAAATCCGGCTCACTGACCCGTGAAGAAAGAGTCTGTAAATATAATCGTTTGATGGAGATAGAAGAGAATCTAGCTAAATAAATTTGCGGGCAGTGTGGTTGGCTGTTGGAACCACGTTATTGGGAAATAAGGAGATTTAAGGTAACTTATTAAGTAAGTCTATAAGTATATCTGGGTCAGATATAATCATCCGGAGTTCACGAACGTTCTTATCTTTCGGCCACTCTTCAAGATGACAATCCTTTTCAGTGATAATTTGGTTTGGTCTTAAATTGTATTCCTTTCGAAAAGCACAAATATGTGCATAAATTTCCTCGGGGGTTCTTAAGTAAAGTTCAGATTCTTGCATGTCAGTACTCTTGTTTTGCCAATCACTATCATCTGGTAAAGATTTCTCAATTGCATTTTGAATTATGGTAAGCATCCATTCAGGCATATCAGGATGATATCCTCCTGCGCTTTTTTTCATCGGAAAAGCGTCGTGAGACAGTTCATGCACTAAAGTGTTTTTGCTGGTACCATAAAATGGATCTCCTTGCCTATTAAACAACTTGGCGTTGATTGATATGGTATCGTTATGCCACATACCTATGGCAAAAGGCAATGTATCTCCTTTTAGAAACACTGTCTCTAAATTCTTCAAGATATGTGGTTTTGCATCTTCAAACTTCTTTTGTAAATCCTCATCAGGTATAATTCTATTAGAAAACCAATCTACTAAAAACTCTTTCTGATCCTCAAATTCCTTTTGAATCGCAGCATCTACTGGAATTTCATTTTTGATTACTGTTTTAGATTGATTTTGTGCCTCACCTTTTTGAGCTGATAAAGACAGAAATGCAGCGAGAACAACAACTTTTATAAAAAAATTCTTCCCAAATTTCTTTTTTAATTCCTCAACTAAATTTAACTTTTTCTCTTCTGATTTATATTCGCCTTCTTTCATGTCTTAATTATATACTAAAAACTATTTTGCGGTATTTACTGGACAAAGTTCGAAATTACTTCGAGCAGAATCCCAATGATTAAAAAAGGACTCGGTTTTGCGAAAACTATCAGTTGCGAGAGAAAGGATTTCGCAAAACCTCGGCTATATTCAAAACCCTTTGGCAAAGGTATTT
>CALQZZ010000017.1 GCA_943350065.1 Candidatus Nomurabacteria bacterium | reverse complement strand
CAAATAAACTTCCAGTTCTTTTATGTACTGTATTGAAATACATCGCATAAGCAGTAGAAAGTTTTTGCATAAATTTTGAAATTCCACCTTCTTCTTTTTCTTTTATTAAAATATGAAAATGATTTGGCATCAAACAAAATGCACCAATATCAACAAGAGTTTCAATTCGATCAAAATCGTAAGCATTTGCGGAAATATCTCGACTAAAGAAATTTCTCGTAGAATTACAAAGATAAAGCAATTTCATAAAATGCTGATAATCCTTTTTATCTAGGAAAATTTTCTGCTTACTGTTACCTCTGTTATAAATATGATAATACTCATTCACACTAAATGATATTTTTCTTATACTCATATAAATATTATATAAAACCAAATACCCCATAGGCAAGGCCTATGGGGTAAAAAATTGACATTTTAAGCTTTTAAAAGTAGTCTAATGACAGATATATACCTTAATAAATAAAAAAAAATGAAAAAAATAAAAAAACCTTTAAGTCTCGTTCTTGCAGAGATATCTCAAAAAAGTAAAGAATTATCAAAAAGTCCTAATTATGATGATGTGCTTGAATTTATAAAAAACAATCCAGATAAACGGATTCCGGGGTTCCCTTTTTCAATAGCTTTTCCCAAAATGCCTCAAGGTGATAGCTACGAAATAATCCTTGTATCTGGTGAAAAACTTATTGCCACAGTAGATGGTTCACGCGAATTTGCATCTGAAGGATTGGAATGGAAAACTAAAAATGGTAATAAAGAGCAGAGCGTTGTTGCAGCGTGGAAATATATAGAGTAGAACAAAAATCCTCCCAGTGGGGATTTTTTTATTTTTCAATTTGACAAAAAATGGACAAATGAGTAGTCTGAATACAGAAATACATTTAAAACAAAAGATATGAAACCAACAAAACAGCAATTATTTGATTACATTTTGTTTTCAATAATCAAAAGAAAAATTGAATTAGAAAATATTACCTGGGATGTATTTAATCAAGGTAATGATTTTACTAGATCAAAAGTTATATACTTCCCTTTCTTAGTAGGAATGCCGGGTGACGAAACAGACAGAAATTTATATTTTGATATTTTTAAAAATATTATTATCACAGAAAAAGGAGTTTTTGAAAAAGAAATCCTGGAATATTTACAAAACACGGAAAATAAAAAATATCATTTTTCGTTAGAAGTTCCTTTTGGATTAATAATAAATCCATCTTTTTTAAACAAACTAAGAACAAATAAATTAGAAGTATTGTTTAATATTGATGAAAATTATTCGAAAATTGTCCAAAAAGGAATTTTTAAACTTTGCGAAAGAACAGAAAATAAATTTCTTTATTGGAATTCAGAAAGGCTTTCAATTGATATAAAAAAACATAGTGTTTGGGAGCTTTACTTTTTTTATATAAAAGAAGAAGAAGTAACAAACATTGAACATATAAAAACTTGCAAATCTATTTTTGCAACGACAAGAGAATTGTATAAAATGCACCCTTAACCAAAAATCCCCACATGGGGATTTTTTTATTCTTTAATTGTAGCTTCGACGTGGAGAGTTTCGGTAGATTGACTATTTGGGGCGGAGGCGTTACCTCCGTATCTTTTCACTTTTGTATAAATCCAAGACCCAGCATTACCTACAGTATGCGCAGTATCAGTCATTGTCTTTACTTTAGAAAATACAACAAAAAGTAAGAATAAGGTAACAACATAAGGTATAATAGCTAACCAAAAAATAACTTTAAAAAATAAGTATGGACCACCGAGGACATGAGTGTATCCCAATACCCAGAGTGCCATCATTATTAAAAAAGTTCGTGAAAGTTTCATATATTTTTATTTAACTTTTAAAACCTTGGTCAAATCATCCATAAATTCTTTTATTGAAGCATCATCAAACAATGAAAGTGTAAAAACTTTTTTACCTAGCTTCTCGAATTCTTTTTTTGTTTTTGCTATTATTTTTTTATCCTCCAAAACATCAGTCTTGGTTAAAATAATTATTTCTTCTTTTGCTGAAAGACCTTCTTCTCCAAGCTCAGCCTTTTTATCATAGGCTTCGAGTTCTTTACGAATTTCTTTATAAGTTTTCATTAAATTTTCGTTTTCAAAAGATACAAGGTGTGCAATCATTTTAGTACGCTTTATATGCTTTAAAAATTTTACCCCGAGACCTTTACCTTCACTTGCGCCCTCAATAATTCCTGGAATATCAGCAATTATGTAACCATAAAAATCTCCGAGGTGTGGATCAAGAGTTGTGAATTGATATGAGCCCACTTTTGACTGAGCATTCGTCACAGCATTAAGAAGTGAAGACTTCCCTGCATTAGGAAGACCTACTAACCCGATATCAGCAAATATTTCGAGTTCTATTTGAAAGTCCCCGACTTCACCTTCTTGACCGGGACGCCAATCTCTAGGAGTAGTATTGATAGAACTTTTAAAATGTTCATTACCATATCCGCCACGTCCACCATGACAAATCATAAATTTTTCTCCTTCTTCGAGAAGAGTAAATTTTTCTCCGGTTGCAATATTTGTCACTACAGAACCAATAGGAAGTTCAAGCATAAAATCTTCACCATTTTTACCAGTGAGACTTTTACTTCCACCATCTTCACCTTTTTCTGCATAAAAATCTTTTTTAGCTTTGTATTTTGCGAGAAGTCCGATATCACGTGCACCGACAATATAAAAATCTCCACCACGTCCACCGTCGCCCCCTGCAGGTCCACCTTTGGCGATAAATTTTTCTTGACGCCATCGTACGACACCGTTTCCACCGTTTCCTGCTTCTGCATGTATTTTTAATTCATCGATTAATGCCATAAATTTAATTCTTTATTTTTAATTATTAAGTGCTAATTCTACTAATTTCATTATTCCTTCTTTTGTTTTTGCTACCCCAAGGAAAAGTGATCGATGGCAAAAAACTGCGTCTGATACACCTGTAACTTTTTGTAATTCTTCATTTCGTAATCCAGCCCAAGCAACAGGTAAATCTTTTCTATTTACAAAAGAATGTTTCTCTTTTCGTACAGTAGTAAGCATCCAATCCCCATCTTCTCTCTGATCAATAACATATAATGGCTCAGGAAAATCTGAAAATACATCTTTACCTGAATAATGCTGATCTAGTATCATTATTCTCTTATCCTCTGCTTTTTTATATATATCAATCAGTATATTCTTGTCACTTTCTTTTTGTTTAGCTTTGATTATTTCTCTCTGTAATATTTTTTTAGCTAAAAATACTACCTCTAAAAATATTTCATCTTTATTATTTTCTTTTTCATTCCATGTAGGCAAGAAAGCTGAAACAATACTATCTATTCCGTACGGTTGAACATCTTTAATAACACTAGTATAAATATCAATACCATTATCTATAGCATCGATAGGTTGAGCCATTTTTTTATCTATTTTAGAAACAACGTCTTCAGATTCACATAGTATTATTCCAAACTTTTTCCATACAAGCCCGAAAGATGCATACTCTATACCATTTTCTCTTTTACCAGCACCACCGATTTGATGATGATCAAATCTATTTAAAGATTCATCATATATACCTCCAATATCAAAAACATAATCACCTGTTTTAATTATAGATTCATCTCTGGTACGAAATAGCTCGAAAGTTTCATTATTTTTTTCAAGCACCAACAATATTGTTGCACAAGCAAAAACATCATCAGTGTGAAACTTACTATCATGAGTGACTATTATTTTTTTGTTTTTATTCATTTCCATTGAAAAATTCTTCAAAAATCTCATATAACCAAGCTATTAAACGATCAAAGGCGATAAAGGATATTACTAATATCAAAACAGTAAGCAAAAATCTCCATATTTCATGACTAATATTCAAAGCAGTATATCCAAAAAAGTACCCAATAGCCAAAAATCCTGGCCCCCAGATGAGTGTGGTAATAAATTCAGCTTTTAAATATATTTTTAATGGAATTCTTTTAAAACCAGAAAAAATAATAACGATATGGTTTACACCTAAAATAAATTTTGAAAGAAAGATTGACCAAAATGGTCTTTCATTAAATCTAGGCATGACATCCAAAACTCTATGCTCTAAATATTTTATAAACTTTGTATTCTCCCATTTTTTATTTATAAGGAAACCAATATAGTATCCTAAAAATGTTTTACCTAAGAGTCCAAATAAAATTATTACAGAAATAATATAAATATTTAATACTCCTATAAATAACAATATTCCAGAAGAGATAACAAAAAATTCTCCTTCAAGAAGGATACCAAAAAAAATAATAGCATAAGCTAAAAATTCATGACCGATTATAAAATGTTGTAAAAAATTTACTGTATGCATTCAAATCTTTAAATTAAAATAATGAGTCCACTACTTCTTTGACCATCATACCGTCAGCTTTACCTTTTAATTCTTTCATAATAGCAGACATCAATATTCCCTTTTTTGAAACATCGATAATTCCGAGCTCTTCTTTTTTAGCCTTAACAATATTTTCAACTTCACTTTTTTCCATCAAGGCTGGTAAAAAAGTCTCTAGAATTGCAAGCTGAGCTGATTCTTCGGCGACAAGGTCTTCCCTGCCTCCTTTTTTAAATTGTTCGATAGCATATTTTCTTTGCTTAGCTAATTTTGTGATTACAGCGATAGCCTCTTCGTCAGTTAAAATTTCTTGAGGCTTTTTGCCTTTTGCTACTAATTCATTCATAAAAGCCGCGGACATTCCACGAAAAGTCTCCAATTTGACACTATCACGAGCAATCATAGCCTCTTTTATATTATTTTTGATTTGTTCTTGTAACATATACTTATTCTAGCAAAAATATGATAAAATAGCACTATGCAAAACATTATATTTTTTGATACAGAGACTACAGGAAATACAGAGAAAGATTTCCTTTGTCAGATAGCTTATATGAGTAATGGTGAATCTTTTTCTGAAATGTATAAACCGGAAAAAAGAATTCCACCCGAAGCTTCAGCTGTACACCATATTTCAAATAAAATGCTCGAAGGAAAACCAAGTTTCAAAGAAAGTACTGATTATAAAAAAATAAAGAAAATATTTGAAGACACCAGCACTATCGCTGTAGCCCATAATGCACCATTTGATATTGCTATCTTAAAAAATGAAGATATTACTATCGCAAACTTTATCTGTACTCTCCGTGTCGCCCGTGCACTCGATCCTGAAGGAAAAATAGAAAAATATAATCTTCAATATTTACGCTATTTACTAGAAATAGAAATTACTGCCCAAGCGCATGACGCACTCGGCGATGTGATGGTACTTGAAAAGCTTTTTGAAAGATTATTGAAAAAAGTAATGGATACTGATAATGTCGACGAAAGTACTGCGATACAAAAAATGATAGAAATATCTTCACACCCTAGTATTTTTAGAAAAATTAATTTCGGTAAATACGCTGGGCAAGATTTAGAAGAAATTTCAAAGAAAGATAAAGGGTATTTAGAATGGTTATATAATCAAAAACTACAAAGTGACACACTCGAAGAAGATTGGATTTATACACTCAAACACTTTTTAGGAAAATAAAAAACCCGCCAACCTTTATGGTGAACGGGATATTTTTTATTCTTGTTTAATTTTTGACATTTCAAATTGAAATAATAATCCAACTGAAATAAAATACTTTTCATTTGGAAATTCTAAATCAGAATCAACTTCAAGGAAATAAAAGGAGTTTATTCTTTTTACTACTGGTAAAATTTTACCAACACCAACACCAAAACTTTTATCTGCTATTTGTGTTCTTTTTTGTATAATTCCATACAAATCAATATCTCTTTTAAAGACGTAACCTGTAACAAAACAAAATGAAGAACTAGCAAAATCATACTCAATATTTAAATGTGCTCTTTTTCCAGAAATATCTAAAGCTGGAGCTAAAAATAACATAGTATAAGGATCACTGTGTGTATCCTGAGAAATAGGAGTTATGTTAGACATGGGTAATATACCCATACTTCCTCCATATATACTCCAAGTAAATTCAGGGTAATTTAATTTTTTAGAGAATGTACTATCTTTTTGTGCTTTTAAACAAAAAGGGATCAAAAAACAAAGTAAAATTACTTTTAATTTCATATATTCAGTTTTTAATTTTTCTTTAATTATAAACACTAAAACAGAGAAAGTCAATATCTATTATCTTTATCATATAATTGCTAAAATAAAACTATGCAAAATATACTTTGGACAATATTTGGGATTTTAGGTGGAGGAATTTTAGTATACTTATTTTTAAATAAAAAAAAGGAAACAAAAACCAATGACAATGTCGGGCTCCAATTAATACTACAACAATTAAATGAACTCTCTCGTACCGTCGATATGAAAATCGGTGACACTCACAAACAAATGAATGATTCATTAAAATTTCATTCTAGTGAATCAAATAAAATAATTCGTGATGTCACAGAACGCCTCACTCGTCTTGATGAGACCAACAAACAAGTCATTTCTTTCGCCGACCAGCTCCAAAGTCTTGAAAATATTTTAAAAAACCCAAAGCAACGTGGAATCCTCGGTGAATATTATTTGGAAACAGTCTTAAAAAATGTTCTTCCTCCAGGAAGCTATCAAATGCAATATCCTTTTCCTGATGGTACCATCGTCGACGCTGTAGTATTCGTGAAAGATAAAATAATTCCTATCGACTCAAAATTCTCTCTCGAGAATTACAATAGAATGGTAGAAGAACGCGATTCTGCTGAGAAAAAAAGACTAGAAACAATTTTCGTAAATGATTTGAAAAATCGTATTACTGAAACTGCAAAATATGTGCAACCACAGCAAGGTACGACCGATTTCGCTTTTATGTTTATCCCGCATGAAGCTATTTATTATGACCTTATTACAAACAAAATAGGCGGATTAAAAGATGAAGAAAATGAAAATTTAATTCAACGTGCCGCTGGAAAGTATAAAGTCATCATTACATCCCCCACCTCTTTCCTAGCTTACTTGCAAACTGTTTTACAAGGTCTCAAGGCCTTACAAATAGAAGAATCTGCCAAAGAAATTATTAAAAAAGTAGAAGACCTCGGCAAGCATTTAAAATCTTATGATGAATACCATAATAAGCTCGGCAATGCCCTAGGTACTGTCGTGAATCATTACAACGCTTCCAATAAGGAACTCAAGAAAATAGATAAGGACGTCCTCCGTATTTCTGGCACTTCTCCTGAGCTCGAATTACTAGAAATAGCCAAGCCAAATCTAGAAGATTAGAATTAAATAAGATATGCACTTTTGCTATTGACATAAAACCTGTATCTTATATAATATAGGTTCTAGTAAATTGACAGTCAAATATTTAAAACAAACAAACATGGCACTTAAAAGCAGCAAAGCTGTTGGCAATAAACCAGCAGAAGAAACGAAGGTTACGGAAGTGAAAAATGTCCTTGAGGCAGCAGCAATCAGACTGGATTCTGATAAATCCTTGGATTCTACTCCAATTGATGATAACCGTATTTTGGTTAGAATTAATAAAAAGTATGTTTCAGGTAAAAATGAAATCGGCAGGCACGCTGGTCATGCTGTGGTTAAAAAAACACCACTGACAAGTTTGCCCCCACAAAGAGTTGATCTGAATAAGATCCTGGCCAGTACACCAGAAAAAAGGTATTCCGGAGCACCAGCAAGAAAATGGTAGCTCCAAGCAGTCCCAAATCATCGGGACTGCTTTTTTTTATTTAAAAATTCTGTGAGCTACAATAATTTGTTCGTCGCCACTCACAAATTTTCCAGCCCCGGACTCAGCTATTTTTCTACTGAAAAATTATGCTTCCGTCTTCACAAAAAGCGAAACAGACTAGAGTAGTCTAGTCTGTTTGAATTCGCGCTTTTGTGACTCTACAGAGAATCGAACTCTGATTTGATCCTTGAGAAGGACCCGTCCTAACCGTTAGACGATAGAGCCAAACAACAACACAATAAAATATAGCATTTTATAAATAAAAAAACACCTTACCTATAGTGGTAAAGTGCTCTATGAAAATAAAAAAAATAGTGTTAACTATTTTTGAATTTTCTAAAAACTCCTGCAAGTGTAAAAGAATCATATTTAGTCATCTCTTTATCAAGTTTTTTTAGGTCAGCATTTGCTACCTTAACAGAATTTTTTACCTTTCGGTGAATTTCTTTTTTTACTTTTTAATTTACTATTTTGTTTAACTTTTATATAGTAAAACAGAAATATCACATAAAATCAAATTTATCTATCCGGAGACACTTCATAATAATTTAGCAGGAATTTTGTAATTTCTAAAAATGGATCAGCCCAAGTCTGAGATGCATAAGCCACACCCTTTGGGTTAACGGCATATAAAAATATAATAAATTTTGGATTATAAGCTGGGAAATATCCAAAAAATGAATGTGTATGTCTATCTTCATAATAACCACCCCCATTTTCTTTAGCCACTTGGGCAGTACCTGTCTTTACTGCTACAGTATAATGTTCAAATTTTGCTGCACCACTCTTGAGTGATTTATCCATCACTGTCACTAGCATACGAGTAATTTCTCTTGAAGTTTTTTCTGAAAATTTTACTCTTTGAGTAGGATAAACCATTTCTTTTTCGCTACCATCATTATATTTTATTTTACTGACCAAATGTGGTGTGACTAAATTTCCACCATTTCCGAGAGACGCTAGAGCCCGTACTATTTCAATAGGAGTCATAGCTATACCTTGACCAAAGGCAGCATTGGCATATTCTAATTCGCGAGGACTATTTAAATTATTTACTAGACCACTTGTCTCATTTGGTAAATCAATTCCTGTTTTATCTTTTAGACCATAGGAGAGCATATAATTTCTCAAATTCTCTTTTCCCAAATGTTGATATACATAAACCATACCTGTATTGAGCGATTGATTTAAAACATCTTGCATGCTTGTGCCTGGTCCACGTCCCTTTTTGTCGAAATTATTTATCTGTTTTTTCTCAATAATCACAAAACCCTTATCATCATATTTTGTATTTGCAGTTACCACACCCAAATCAAGCCCAGCAGACATCACTAAAGGTTTTATAACAGAGCCAAATTCATATACATTTTCAACCAAGGGGTTTGAAAAAGTTTTAACATTTTTTATTTTAGAAAAATCATTTGGATCAAAACTTGGCTTTACATCAAGAGCATAAATAGAACCATCAGCTGGATTCATAATTATTCCACCAATAGAATCAATATTATAGTTTTCTTTTACTTCTAAAAGTTTGTTACTCAAAAAAGCTTGGACTGAAGGCTCAATAGTCGTAACTAGATCCCCAGCTCTTTCTGTGCTATCAGCAAAAAGTGTTTCTTTTAAATTAGAGAAAACTTCAGCAAAAAAGTTTATATAAGGATTATCTTTATTTCTAGATAAAACATTATTATATTGTCTTTCCAAACCAT
>CALQZZ010000016.1 GCA_943350065.1 Candidatus Nomurabacteria bacterium | reverse complement strand
TTGTATATAAGTATACTAGTAATTAGTAGATTGATCGATTGAGTTTCGGCTGAAAATCTCCATTTTTATTAATTTAAGCCTTATAAGCGTTAATTTAATTAATATCCGAAACAAATAATAGCAAGAAATAAAAGCTTACATGGCTTTCGTTTCTCGTTTTGAGTTTTTTTTGATATTACAATAATATGCAAAAATCAGTTGCACGACCAAAGAAGTATTTCTCAAGGTACAAGAAGCCCTTGATAGAGTTTCCAAACTTAATTGAAACTCAAGTAAAAAGTTTCAAGTGGTTAGTCGAAAATGGAATTGGAGAAGTGTTCAAAGAGTTCTCTCCGATCAATGATTATTCTGGAAAAAAATTCCAATTAGAGTTCACATCTTTTACTCTCGGTGAACCAAAGTGCGACGAATATACAGCAAAGTTAAACAAGCTCTCATATGAAGGGCTTTTAAAAGTGCGTGTAAAATTGACAAACAAAGTTCTCGGCACTATTAAAGAACAAGAAATTTTCATGTCTGAATTCCCATTAATGACTGCACATGGAAGTTTTATTATCAACGGAGTAGAACGTGTCATCGTTCCACAGCTTGCTAGAAGTTTCGGAGTTTTCTTTACTGAATCTGAAAGTAAGGGTAAGAGATTTTTCGGTGCAAAAATAATTCCAGCTCGTGGAGTTTGGATTGAGATAGAATCAGAAGCTGATGGTGCTATTTATGTACGTATCGATAAAAAGAGAAAATTCCCAGCTACAGCTCTATTACGTGTCATGGGTTATCACACAGACGAAGAAATAATAAAAGCTTTTGCTGGTAATGAAATACATGAAGCTTCTATTGTTGCCTCTTTAGCTAAAGACACTACTAAAGTATTAGGGGAAGCTTTTGTAGATATCTACAAGCGTTTACGTGATGGTGATATGGCGACTGCTGACAATGCGAAAGAATTTATTACTTCAATTTTTACAGCTGAGAGATATGATCTTTCTCCTGTTGGACGTTTTCGTTTCAATGATCGTTTCGGAAAAGATATGGGTGACGAAGAAATGAAAAGAAGAATAATTTCTAAAGAAGATTTGGTTGTAATATTAAAAAATATTATAGATTTAAATAATACTGCTGATGCAAAAGCTGATGATATAGACCACTTAGGTCAACGTCGTGTACGTTTCGTCGGAGAAATGCTCCAACAAAAAATCCGTACAGGTATCATGCAAATCAAGAGAAATATTCAAGATAGAATGTCTACTATTGATGTAGATATGGCTATGCCTATTCAAATCATCAATCAACGACCTCTCCAAGCTCGTATTAAAGAATTCTTTACTACAAACCAGCTTTCACAATTCATGTCTCAAGAAAACGTCTTGGCTGAAATAGAACACTTACGTTTGCTTTCTGCTCTTGGTCCCGGTGGTCTTACACGTGAAAGAGCAGGTCTCGAAGTTCGTGACGTGCATCCATCTCACTATGGACGTATTTGTCCTATTCATACACCTGAAGGTCCAAACATTGGATTGATTGTTCACCTTTCAATTTATTCTAAAATAAATGATTTTGGTATTATTGAAACTCCTTACGTGAAAGTTAAAAAAGGAAAAATTACTGGTGAAATTCAATACTTGAATGCTTTAGAAGAAGAGAAATACAATATTGCTCACGGTGGTGTTCCTTATACTGAAGAAGGTATGATTTCAGTAGAACAAGTAGAAGCTCGTGTCAAAACTCAACCTGGTATTATTCACCGTGATGAAATTGATTTTATTGACGTGGCTACAAACCAAGGTTTTTCTATTGCGACATCTATGATTCCTTTCTTGGAACATAACGATGCGAACCGTGCACTCATGGGAAGTAATATGCAGAAGCAAGCAGTGCCTTGTGTTAATCCAGAAGTTCCATTAGTTGGAACAGGTATGGAAGAATATGCTTCTAGAGATTCAGGAAGACTTGTCATTGCTGAAAATGATGGAGTTGTAAAATATGCTGATGGTAAAAAAATAATCATTACTGAAAAAAGTGATAAAGATAAAGTTTATACTTTAGTTAATTTCTTACGTAACAACAACTTTTCTATTTTTCACCAACGTCCAAATGTAAACGTCGGAGATAAAATTAAAAAAGGCGATGTTCTTGCTGATACTACTAGTACAGTAGATGGACAAATTGCTATTGGTCAAAATATTTTAATGGCTTTCATGTCATGGAATGGACTCAACTATGAAGATGCGATTATTATTTCTGAAAGATTGGTGAAAAATAGTGTTTTCACTTCTGTTTATTTGGAAGAATTCATCTGTACTGTTCGTGACACAAAGCTTGGTCCCGAAATCACAACTCGTGATATTCCAAACGTTGGAGAATTGAAATTGAAAGATCTTGATGAAGACGGTATTGTCCGTGTCGGAGCAGAAGTTCGAGAAAACGATATTTTGGTTGGTAAAATTACTCCAAAAGGAGAGACAGAGCTTACACCAGAAGAAAGATTGCTTCGCTCTATTTTCGCTGAAAAAGCTCGTGACGTAAAAGATACATCAATGCGTATGGAACACGGAAAGCGTGGACGTATTATTGGTGTGAAAATTTTCTCACGTGAAATGGGCCACTCATTAGAATCTGGAATCATTAAGAAAATTGTTATTGAAGTTGCTCAAATTAGAAATATTTCTGTCGGAGACAAGCTTTCAGGACGTCATGGAAATAAGGGTGTCATCTCTACAGTTCTTCCAGAAGAAGATATGCCGTACATGGCAGATGGTACTCCAATCGATATTATTTTGACACCACTCGGCGTGCCTTCTCGTATGAACTTGGGACAGATTTTGGAAATTCACCTTGGTATGGCTGCAAACACACTCGGCTATCAAGCTATTGTTCCACCATTCCTTGGTGCAAAAAATGAAGAAATCAAAGAAGAATTAGTCAAAGCTGGATTCAATGAAAATGGAAAAATGAAACTTTTCGATGGACGAACTGGAGAAGCTTTTGAACAAGACATCGCTGTCGGTTATATGTATATGTTGAAACTTCACCACATGGTAGAAGACAAGATACATATGCGTTCAATTGGTCCCTACAGTCTCATTACACAGCAACCACTCGGAGGTAAAGCTCAAGGTGGAGGACAAAGATTCGGAGAAATGGAAGTGTGGGCTCTCGAAGGATACGGTGCTGCTCATGCACTACGAGAAATGCTCACTATCAAGTCTGACGATATCGTAGGACGTTCAGCTACATTCGATTCAATCATTAAAAATGAAGTAATCAAATCACCAAACTCACCAGCCTCATTTAACGTCATGTTAAATTACTTAAGAGGACTAGCACTCAATGTGAACTTAAAAAAATGGTCGGACAAATCTGGAGAAGATAACGCTTAATAATAAATTTTAAAAAATAAATTATGAAAACATTAAACACAACAGATTTCGATTACATTACATTAAGTTTGGCTTCTCCTGAACAAATCAAGGAGTGGTCATACGGAGAAGTCACAAAAGCAGAAACTATCAACTATCGTACAGGTAGAAGTGAAAGATCTGGTCTTTTCGACGAAAGAATTTTCGGCCCAGAAAAAGATTATGAATGTTACTGTGGAAAATACAAGCGTATTCGTTATAAGGATATTATTTGTGAAAAGTGTGGAGTCGAAGTCACTCGCTCTATCGTTCGCCGTGAACGTATGGGTCATATCGAATTGGCTACACCAGTAGCACACATTTGGTTCCTTCGTGGCGTACCATCTCGTATGAGTATTCTTTTGAACGTAACTGTCTCAGATCTTGAGAAGGTTGTTTACTTTGCTGGTTATATCGTTACAAAAGTCTACGAAGAAGAAAAAGAAAAAATTATTGAAAACCTCGACCGAGAATATAAAGCTAAAGTTAAAAATTCTGCTGATGAAGATACAAAAGAAAAGTTAAAATTACTTCTTTCTTCTACTAAAAAAGAAATTGGTGAAATTTATGAAGGAAAGGTTTTGAATGAAATTTCTTTCCATCATTATTCTTTAAAATATGGAACATGTTTTGAAGCCAATATTGGAGCTGAAGCTATTTATTCTATTTTTAAGAATCTTGATTTAAATAAATTAAAAATTCATACAGAAAAAATAATAGAAAAAGCTAGTGTTATTGAAAAGGAGAAAATGCAAAAAAGACTTTCTCTTATTCGTGCAATGCTTTATTCAAAGATGCGTCCTGAATGGATGTTCTTATCTATTATTCCAGTTATACCACCAGTTCTACGTCCGATGGTGGCTCTTGAAGGTGGAAGACATGCAACTTCAGACTTAAATGATTTGTATCGTCGCGTGATCAATAGAAATAATCGTTTGAAGAAATTGAAAGAAATCAATGCTCCAGACGTCATTCTTAGAAATGAAAAAAGAATTATTCAAGAAGCAGTAGATGCTTTGATTGATAACTCTATTGCAAAACAAGGAGATTCTGCTGCGATGAGTCAATCACAAAAGAGAGCTTTGAAATCTCTTTCTGATAACTTGAAATCAAAACAAGGTCTCTTCCGTCAAAACCTTCTCGGTAAACGTGTGGACTATTCTGGACGTTCTGTTATCGTTGTCGGTCCTCAATTAAAACTCAATCAATGTGGTTTGCCAAAACACATGGCACTTGAACTTTTCCGCCCATTCGTTATTTCAAAAATATTACAAGCAGAACTTGCTTTCAATATTCGTGGCGCTAACAAATTAATTGAAGAAGGTGTCCCAGAAGTTTGGGAAATGCTTGAAGAAGTTATTCAAGGTAAGTATGTTCTTTTAAACCGTGCTCCTACATTGCACCGTCTTGGTATTCAAGCTTTCAACCCTATTTTGATTGAAGGAAATGCTCTTCAAGTTCATCCTTTAGTTTGTCAGGCTTTTAATGCTGACTTCGATGGAGACCAGATGGCTGTCTATGTTCCACTTTCTGAAGAAGCTCAATGGGAAGCAAAAGAATTGATGGCTGCTAATAAAAACTTATTAAAACCACAAAACGGAGATCCTATTGTGAACCCTCGTATGGATATGGTTCTTGGTTCTTACTGGATGACAAAAGATGTCGATGGTGAAAAAGGTGAAGGTAAATATTTTGCTGGTCCAAATTCTGCTGTCATGGCTTATGAACACGGAGTGCTTGCTCTTCGTGCAAAAATCAAAATCATGGGTACTGACACACAAAGATATTCAAAATTTGAAGGAAAAATATTCGAAACAACTGTCGGAAGAATACTTTTCAATAGTATTTTGCCAAGTGATTTTTCTTATTTAAACGAAGAAATGAATGTTAAAAGACTTTCATCTTTGGTTGATGAATTAATCATGCACTATGGTATTGATGCTACTCCACCAATCTTGGATAAGATTAAAAATTTCGGTTACAAATATTCTACAATCTCTGGTACTACTTGGGGTATTGATAACGTGAAGGTTCCAGAAGAGAAAAAAGGCATAGTAGCAGCTGGTAAAAAAGCTCAAGAAGAAGTGGTGGGTCAATGGAAAGATGGTCTTCTTTCAGAAGATGAAAAATACCAAAAAGTTCAAGAAATTTGGACTCATGCTAAAAAAGAACTTGAAAAAGTTCTTCCTGGAACTCTAGATAAAAATGGTTCAACTTATGACCTCTTTACTTCAGGAGCCCGCGGTACGATGACATCACTTTCACAGATGACAGGTATGAAGGGTCTTATTCAAAACAACCAAGGACGAACAATTGAATTCCCAGTCATTCCTTCTTATATTGAAGGTCTATCACCACTTGAATACTTCATTACTACTCATGGAGCTCGTAAAGGAGCCTCTGATACCGCTTTGAACACTGCTAAAGCTGGATATTTGACACGTCGTCTAGTAGATGTGTCTCAAGATGTTGTGATTACAGAAGAAGATTGTGGAACAAAAGAAGGAAAGACTGTCAGTAAAGAAAATATCTCTGGAATTGAAATTTCATTATCAAAAAATCTTCGCGGACGTGTTCTTGCTGGAGATATAAAAGATGAAGAAGGAAAAGTTCTTTATAAAAAAGGATTCTTAATTACAAAAGAAGAAGCTTTAGTGATTGAAAAAATTGGTGTCAAAGAAGCTTTTGTTCGTTCTCCACTTACTTGTAAAACAATTCATGGATTATGTCAGCAATGTTACGGTCTCGACTTAGGTCGTAACCACTTAGTCGATCTTGGTGAAGCAGTAGGAATTATTGCTGCTCAAGCTATCGGTGAACCAGGAACACAGCTTACACTTCGTACATTCCACGCCGGAGGTGTCGCGGGTGTTGATATTACTGCCGGTCTTCCTCGTATTGAAGAAATTTTTGAAAGAAGAATTCCAAAGAATGCAGCTATTGTTTCTCAGACAGATGGACAAATCATAGAAGTTAATGATAAATCTGGAAAAGATAAAACTATAAAAGTTTTGTCCGACAGTAAGGCTGATGGAAAATCAAACGAAATAGAATATGTCTTACCACCTTACCGATTACCATTAGTAAAAGTAGGTGAAAAGGTTACAAAAGGAAAAATCTTGACTGATGGATCTGCTGATATTGCTGAAATATTCAAATATGGAAGTAAAGAACTTGCAGAAGAATATATCATTCGTGAAATTAACAAAGTTTACGAATTACAAGGTGCTTCTATTTCACGTAAACATATTGAAATAATTATTCGTCAAATGTTTTCACGAAGAAGAATAAAAGAATCAGGTGATACAAACTTCTCTTCTGGTGATGTCGTAGAAAATACAGCTTTAATGGAAGAAAATATTCGTGTTGAAAGTACTGGTGGAACACCAGCAAAGGGTGAAATCATTGCTCTCGGTATTACTACTGTTTCTCTTTGTACAAAGAGTTGGCTCTCAGCTGCTTCATTCCAAAACACAAACCGTGTTCTTATTGAAAATGCTATTAAGGGTGGAGTTGATTCACTTAGAGGTCTAAAAGAAAATGTTATCATTGGTAGACTTATACCAGCTGGTACAGGTTTTCGAAAACACATAGTAAATCCTAGTACAGAAGAATAAATATGATTAACTCTCCAGTACAACAAATCAAGGAGAGGCTTTCAATCGAAGATGTGGTCTCTTCATATATAAAAATTGATAGAGTCGGCAATGCTTTAAAAGCACGGTGCCCATTTCATAGTGAAAAATCTCCATCATTTTTTATTTCTCCCGAACGAGGAGGGTATTATTGTTTTGGTTGTGGTGCGAAAGGAGATATATTTACTTTTGTTCAAGAATTTGAAGGACTTGATTTTCGTGGTGCGCTCAAGCTTTTAGCTGAGCGTGCCGGGGTCAAGCTCGGAACTTATAATCAAAAAGAAGAGAGCGAAAAAGAAAAACTCTATCGTGTAATGGATTTTGCTACACTTTTTTTTGAAAAGAATTTATTTGCCAATAGAGATGCTGTAGAGTATTTAAAGAATAGGGGACTTAAAGATGAAACCATAAAAGATTTTAGAATTGGTTATTCTTTGCTTGATTGGCGAACACTATATGATCATTTAAAATCTAAAAATTTCACAGATAAAGAGATAGAACTTGCTGGTCTTGCAAAACATCCAGATGATGCCAATAAGGCTATGTATGATAGATTTCGTGGCCGGATAATGTTTCCAATTTCTGATTCTAGTGGCAGAGTAATTGCTTTTTCAGGTAGAATTTTAGTCGATGATGGAAAATCTGCAAAATATTTAAATAGTCCTGAGACACCGATTTTCAATAAATCCTCAGTACTTTTTGGTATCGACAAAGCTAAGGAATCAATAAGAAAAAATAATTTTTCTATTCTTGTCGAAGGGCAAATGGATTTGATTCTTTCTCATCAAGCTGGATTTAAAAATACAGTAGCTTCCTCTGGCACAGCCATGACTGACTCTGTTATTTCAAAAGAAAATATTATAAATAATTTAGGATTAATTCAAAGATTATCAAAAAATATTGTTCTGGCTTATGATGCTGACAAGGCTGGAATTAACGCTTCAAATCGCTTTGCAAAAATTGCTTTATCTCTCGGCATGGATGTAAAAGTGGCTCAAATGACAGAAGGGATGGATCCCGCAGATACTATATCAAAACTCGGTGTCGATGCTTGGCGGGAAGCTGTGAGAAATTCAAAACACTTTATTGAATTTATGCTTATGCGCATCTTAAAAGATGCTGGAGGAGATAATAGAAAAGCAGGTAGAGATATAAAAGAGCGTTTACTGTCTTTTGTAAATGACCTTGATAGCTCAATAGAAAAATCTCATTTTATTACTCTCATTAGCAATAAATCAGGTATTGCTGAAAATGCTTTACTAGAAGATTTGAAAAAAGTAGAGACTGAGTTAAAGAATGAAAAAGAAGAGACAAAAATTGCCAAAGAAAATGTCGAGAAAAAATTGAGAAAAGACCCAATAGAACGTAGGTTACTCGGTGTCGCTTTTTGGCAGGAAGGATTGGAAAAAAAGAAAATAGACCCAAATGTAATTTTTGAAAAATTAAATAAAGCTAAAGAAATTTACAAAGACATAAGAGAAGATTTAATTTATGAAGCCGAGGAGTTTTATTCAAATAATGAAGATTTAAATAAAGATGTAAATGAAATGCTGTGGGCTATAGAAGAAGAATATTTAAATGAAGAACTTGCGAAAAATATGATTGAAATGCAAAGTTTAAAAGGAAAAGAGCAAGAAATAGAAATCTTAAAAAAGATTAATGAAATAAATAAAAGAAAAGAAGAAATTAAAAATAAAAAAATGGTCGTTAAATAATAAATTATCATTAAAGAAGTAAATAATTATATGAAAAAAACAAAAGTAAAAAAAGTAATAAAAAAACCAGCAAAAAAAGTTTCCAAACCTGTGAAAAAGGTGGTTAAAAAAGTTGCAAAAAAGATAGATAAAAAAACAAAAGTAGTTGTAAAAAAGGTTAAGAAAGAGGCTGTAAAAAAAGTTGCAGTCAAAAAATTAAATACAGGTGATAAAAAAGCTCAATTTTTAGACGCTAAAGCTACTGAGCTTATAGAAAAAGGACGCAAGCGTGGTTTTATTACTTATGATGAACTTTTGAAAACTTTTCCTGATATTGAAAATAACATTCTTTTCTTAGATGAGCTTTATGATAAATTTAACGTAGCCGGTATTGATGTTCTTGAAGGTGGAAATTTATTGGATCTTGATGCTTTAGAGAAAGATAAAGATTTGAATAAGTCTACAATGCATGATTCTATTCAAATGTATTTGAAAGAAATTGGTCAATACTCACTTATTTATGCTAGTGAAGAAAAAGATTTAGCGAAGAGAATTGAAAAGGGGGATGAAGAAGCAAAGAATTTACTGGCTCGTGCGAACCTTCGTCTTGTGGTTTCTATCGCTAAAAAATACGTTGGACGTAGTGCAGACCTTACTCTGCTTGATTTGATTCAAGAAGGAAATTTGGGTCTTTTTAAGGCTGTTGAAAAATTCGACTGGACTAAGGGTTATAAGTTTTCTACTTATGCGACTTGGTGGATTCGTCAATCTATCACTCGTGCTTTAGCTGATCAAAGTCGCACTATTCGTATTCCTGTGCACATGGTAGAAACAATTGCTAAATATAAACAAGTGGTTCGTCGTTTATCACAAGATTTGGGCCGTGATCCATTA
>CALQZZ010000015.1 GCA_943350065.1 Candidatus Nomurabacteria bacterium | reverse complement strand
AATATACTATTTTAAGCTAAAAGTCAAGAACAGTTATACAATAAAAAAACAGGCCGAAGCCTGTAATTTTATTGTCGTGTGCGGGATAAGAGAGTCGAACTCTTCACCACAGTTTGGAAAACTGTTGTTTTACCGATAAACTAATCCCGCAAATCAATAATTATATATTAGCATTTTAATCATAAAAAGCTAGCCTGTTTTGACAAAATATCAAAAATAATGTCTACTATTGACTTTTATTTTAAATAGGTGTATAATGTATATATGAATAATGAAAAATTTACATTAAGAGATATACCATTTGTTGGAGATATTATTAAACAAAGAGAGCATAAAGAAAACATTAAAAAGTTAAAAGAAAATGCAGCAGTTTTAATTCGTGAAAAAGAATTAAAAACTGGAATTAAAGAAGATTTAAAAGAATCCTCAGAGAAAGGTTTAGCTGAAAGAAATGCCAGAATAAAGGAAGTGAAAGATGAGATAGAAAGAATTCAAAACAAAGAACAAACAAAAAACACCGCATAAGCGGTGTTTTTTGTTTGTTCTTTCGGGCTGCTGGGAATCGAACCCAGTCAACGTGTTCCCAAAACACGTGTACTACCGGTATACTACAGCCCGTCGTATCAAAAACATAATAAGCTTAACATATTTAAAGTAAAAAACAATGAAAATATTTTAGTCCTCTTTTATTTTTTCCATAAATTTCTCTAGATATCTTTCAGAAAAAATTTCAATCTCATCTATCAGATTCTCCATACTTGGTTCAAAATCTAAAGAATCTTTATCTATCCCATCAAACTCTTTCACAAGGAGACCTATTTCAGCCAAAAAACCTTTATCCGAAGTCCCCAATGCAAATTTATTTAAAAGAGATTTTACTACTTGGTATTTAACCAGCATGTTTTCCTGTGTCTCTTCTAATGTTCTTAACATTGCATTAATTTCACCCCTCCATTTCTTTTTTATTTCTTCTGGATTTGTACTCTCACCTCTATCTGAAGCGACAAAATCATCTGAAAGTTTTCCTATATGTTCACTCATAGGAGTACCCAAATGATGCACTGGACCAAGATTTTTACTTTCTGAATTCATAGTAAACATATTACTATACAAATCCCCTATTTACCAATTTATTTAATTACAAAAAACTTTGAGAAAACTCTTCGTATTGTATCTGCTTTTCTTTTATTTCTTGTGATAACTAATTTATTTCTTCCCTTTTGCTTTATAATTTCTAAAATTTTATTTTTTGAATTTTCATCGAGTACTTTATTTTCTTTATAAAAAAGATCTAAATCAGCAGATATTTTTGGATCGAGCCAAACTTCGATTAAAAAATCATCAAACACGTTTACATAATAATTTGATTTCGGAAAAACTGTTTCATTCGAAGCAAAGTAATTCGTCACTTCCCCATCAAAATATTTTCCTACATCAATATCGAGCTGAGTCCTGTTCCCTACTAGTAAAAAAAGTTTCTTGCTAATATTTTGCAATCTATTCAGTAAATATGTTTCACTTTGTGTTCGAGCAAGTAGTGGCCATTCATGCGGATTGTAAATAAAGATCGGAAAAGAGAATGGAGTAATATCCAACAGGATATCAAAGACATGTGCCCAAAACATATCAGCAATTTCAAAATTTTTAAAACTATAAGAAACTTTTTCTCCTTGTTTTAAATTAACAAAATTTATATCTAAATTATTTTCTGTTTTATAACTCAATCTCGACTTTTCAACAAAATCAACGAGTTTCTTCAACCACACACTAGATATAGCAATTTCTTCTCTATTTTGAATAATGATTTCATTTTCTTTTAAAACTTTCAATATTTTATACACAGCCTGTTTACTAGTATTTAACCTCACAAGTTTTATTTTCTCTATTAGAGTCTTCGTATCCACTGAGCCGTTACTCAGTATCTCGAGGATAAGGTCTTCAATTTTATGTCCTTTATGAAACATACTCTTATTTTAACAAAAACCATACCCTATAGTCAACTATTAGTTTAATATAGGACTATATTTAAAGCCTTAATTGACATTTATACTTAAATAATGTATCATATAAGTAAATAAAAGTATATTAACAATTTAAAAACAAATAAAATGAAAAAAACTTTAATTACCTTAATAATTTGTATCACTACAACATCCCTATCTTCTTGCTGGCCAACAACAGATGACGAAAATCGTCACAAAAACAATGCAAAACTTTTTTTGAATGACCATCTCGACAGCACAAATCAAAAACATATATATATACAAGATGATCCAATAATTTTTATGTGTAATATTCAAATTCCTTCTATCAAGGGTTTTGACCCCAAGAAAGTTTTTTCCGATAAGATAAGTGAATATTCTATTGCTAATTTTTATTATAATTCAAATTATAAAAATTGGTTTTATAATGGACTAGCTGATATTCCCAACATGAAAGCAACCAAATTAAAAATGTGGCGGACTACGCGTATGTCTAAAGATTTTGAAATGAAATATTTTATTTCAAAAAATAGTTTAAATGAACAGCAATTTTATCAAGCACTGGCCGTCTTTATATGTCGACAACCAAATGGTGAACCAGGAACACTAATTACAGAAAATGGTTCAAATTTTTTTTCTTGTTTAAAAAATGATGGTGAATTTATTTTTGTATCAGTTCTTTGGAACCGAGACCTTGGTCGCTGGCACTTGTGTGCAGTGATACCTGAAACATGGGAAGAAGGCTGTTATATTTTTACCCTTTAATAATATGGTTAATAAGTTTTAATTTTATTTCATTATCCCTTGAACGAAACAGTTCAAGGGATTTTTATTTCCTATAAAATCACATCCTCTATCTTTTTCACCCTCGCTTTCTTTGCTTTCATATCTAAAGAGACAACCAAAAGGTCAAACTGCCACTCGACATCTTCAGGGACCTTCTTTGCTACCAAATACGTCTGAATTGTCCTTGAAAGACGTTTTAGCTTCCAAGGATGCATATTATCTTCTGGTCTGTAACGATCGAATTCATTGCTCCCCCTTGATAAGGGGGAGCTGCCAAAGGCTGAGGGGGTCTTTTCCGAAAGATCCCGTGTAACAGCCTTAACTTCTATAAAATAGATCTTTGTTACTCGTGAAACCTCTCCTGTATGTTTATCAAGCTGTTTCTCCTGTCGCTGTGCGACAATATCTATTTCCCCATACTTTCTAGTGTAATTCCTTTCAATAATAGTGAAACCTTGTTTCACGAGAAACTTGCAGGCGACATTCTCCCCTATTTCCCCTATCTTTTGTGTTTCAGAGGTAAATACTTTTGGCATTAATATAATTATAACTCTAATTTTTATAAAATAAATAGATACGTTTCACAATTAACAGATTTTCTGAGTTTCCGCTCTCTAAAATCTTCAAATTTTGGAGAGGGGTCAGGGGTGAGGTGTTATTCGTGAAACTTTCCCAAAACGTTTCACGTGAAACGTTTTACTGTTAAAATAAGGTTTTTATGTCTTTTATACAAAATGTCCTTATAATATAAGCTACAATATAAATTACCTGATTTAACAGACAGTCAAATGTGTGTCCTTTATCAACAATACACACATAGTTATCCACAGTTTTGCATAAAATCCTTGTTTTATAAAGTTTAAAATAAAGGACAACTTGCTAAGTTTTTGAATTGATTTCGTTGTGCGCCCGGCAGGAATCGAACCCACATCATCGATTCCGAAGATCGATGTCCTATCCATTGAACGACGAGCGCATTTTTGCTTTTGACCACTTAAATTGCTTTGCTGTTTTTCTTCTATGGCAATTAGCACACCTAACCTCGCATTTTAAAATCTCATCTTTTATTTTTTGTAACGGATATCTAGCCCTGAGCATAGAAGAAATTGCTTTAAACTTCTTGAACTCAGACCTGTGGTCAAATTCAAGGACTATAATATCAGTTTCTTTACAATCTATACATGGATGTTCCAACAAATACTTTTGAATATACTCTAACTCCTGGTTCATTAATAATGAATTTCTTTTTTGAGTTTTATTTAAATAGTACTTACGGTTCTTATTATAGTGTTTTTTCACAGAAAGTCGAGTACAATCTCTACATTGACCGTGCCGTAAGCCTAAATTTTTTAATTTGAAGGTAAATTCAGTTTCTTCTTTGGATTTTTTACATTTTGTACATATTTTCATTATTTAAATAATAACAAATATTACTTCGAAACACAACAATAATCCGAATTAATAAACTTTACATTCAGAGATAAAAAAGTATATAATATAGTAGTTAATTTACAATTTATTAGTTTAATCTACCTGCGGTTATGGTTTAGTGGTAGAACACGTCCTTGCCAAGGATGAGACGGGAGTTCGATTCTCCCTAGCCGCACACAAAAGAGAATTAGCAAAGTGGAAACACTTACAAAGAACTTAATACAAAAGGTACCCGAGAAGGTTAAGAATATTTTAACTACTTTAGAGAAAGGAGGCTTTGAAGCGTACCTAGTCGGTGGATGTGTAAGAGACATGATCATTGGCAGGGAACCGAAAGACTGGGATATCACCACAAATGCTATACCAGAACAGATAATGCCTTTGTTCGAGAAAACTATCTATGAGAACAAGTTTGGGACAGTTGGAGTATGTGTTATTCGTGACCTGCCTGCGCAGGCAGGAACACCCGAAAAGGTTTCACAAGAAACCCCAAAGGAAAGTGAAATTCCTACGGGGCAGGCACCCAAATACGACATAATTGAGGTGACACCCTATAGAATAGAAGGCCTATATAGCGATAAAAGACACCCAGACGAGGTTAAATTCAGCCAAAGCATCAATGACGACCTTAAAAGACGAGACTTCACTATAAACGCATTAGCGCTTGGAAAAGGATCCGCCCAAAACCTAAAGGACATTGAGTCGGGCTGGCACCTAGTAGACCTATTTGAAGGTATAAAGGACATACAAAATAAAACCATCCGCACAGTAGGGGACGCAAAAGAAAGGTTTAATGAAGATGCTTTGCGATTAATTCGTGCGGTGAGGTTTTCCACAGAATTGGATTTCGTAATTTCTCACGAGACAATTTCTGCAATTGTGGAAAACTCTGACTTAATAAAAAATATTTCTTTCGAAAGAATTCGTGATGAATTTTCAAAAATAATTATGTCTAAATATCCGATGACAGGTATCGGAATGCTTTCGAAATTAAAATTGTTGCAACATATTATTCCTGAACTCGAAGAGGGAATACATTGCGAACAAAAAGGTGAACACATCTATGATGTCTTCGATCACATCCTCCACGCACTCGGCCATGCTGCAGACAAAAATGAACCTTTAGATATAAGGCTCTCTGCACTCTTTCATGATATAGGGAAACCACGTACTCGCAGATGGGACGGAACAAAGGCTGGAGGAAAAGGGAAGTATACTTTTTACGGGCACGAAGTCGTCGGTGCGCGAATGGTAAAAAAAATAATGGAGAGATTAAAGTATCCGGGAAATATATGTCAGAAAGTAGAAAAACTTGTTCGCTATCATATGTTCTTCTCTGATACAGAAACGATAACTCTTTCTGCTGTGCGCAGAGTAATTGTAAATGTGGGCCCAGCCGTCGCTTCTTCACGCAAGCCTGTGGATAACAATAATTTAGCTTTGGCGGGGAACGAAAACCATCCTATTTGGGACCTGATGCGTGTCCGTGAATGTGACCGTGTCGGTATGAAAAAAAAGGAAGCTCCTTACAGACTTCGCAAATATCATGCAATGATCGAAGAATGTTTGCGTGATCCTATCTCTGTTTCACAATTAAAAATAGATGGTACTATTCTAATGAATGAACTCAGTATAAAACCAGGACCTAAAATGGGCTTTATTTTAAATGCTTTATTAGAAGAAGTCCTTGATGACCCAAGTAAAAATGTCCGTGAATATCTCGATGTCCGTGTAGCTGAATTAAATTCTCTATCGGACACTGAACTAAAAGCTCTGGGAGAAAAAGCGAAAGAAAAAAAAGAAGAACTCGAAGAAAAGGAAGTTTTGCAATTACACAAAAAACATGGTGTAAATAAATAACAATAAAAAGAGCGGCCATTCAGTCGCTCTTTTGGTTTTAATTATCTTTTTTGTTCTTTAATAAACTCTCCAGTTCTGGTATCAACATAGCAACATTTATATCTACATTGTATTGGATGAAGAGGCATCTTAACTAACATAACATTTTCTTCTTTTTGATATAAATTAATTTCTGCAAAACGAGGAGCAATAACTTCTTCCCCTTTTTTGTTCAACAATCCATGTATACTACTCCACATTGAATGAATGAAGTCATACTTAAAAAGTGTTTCAGTTTCTTGTTCACAGAGAAAGTCACTTATATCTTCGGCAAGCCAACGGGTCTCATGCCTCGCATCTTTTTCAAAGGTCTTGCCAAAGAATTTTTTAATATCATTTTTAATTTGTTGCAGTTTGTCAGATTGGTAAATTTCTTTTTGTCTTAATTCAACAACAACTAAATCTCTGTAAAAACCAGAGCTGAAATGTACAATATCATACTTCGGTTCTGTAAGTAGCTCTCCTTTTGTGTTAATAAGAGTCATTTTCCATTTACGATTCGTGTAAGCAGCATAACCATCAAAGAAATCCTGACCAATAAAATGGCCTTTTCCTCCAAAAACTTTTACACCCTTTTCGTCAAAAATTTCATCACTCCTATTATCAGAAGACATTCCGATGGTGGCAACAAGTAATTTATCTTTCGAGTGATATTTTATGCGGTTATACAACACAGGAAGAATTGTCTCTCCTTTATTATTAACTACTCCATATTCCCCATTAAAAGAAACTATGTTACATTTTTTTACTTCCGTAGAAGATTTTAGTAATAAGTTTGCATTGAAACTTATTTGTTCACTGTTTTCTTTCATCTTATTTAGTTTTTACTGAGTCTCCATAATTATGTATTTTCTTCCACTCTACAGCTCGCAAACTATCACTTGTTCGTGATGGATGCACATACAAACTATCGAGTGGCAGAAGTTTAAGGAAGGTTACTTGAGCTTGACCGTAAGCCTCTGTATCAAGAGAATCAATCCTAATTTTGTACAAATGATTATTAATATCATTCGCCATCAACCCTTTTACATAAAATCTGCAATAGTTACCAGCATCAGTCACTACTTCCACAAAACTACCGGAATCATTATACGCAGAAAATCTTTCTGGCATATTGTAGGGAAGTCTAATGATTGTTGTACCAACTTCAAGCTTTCTTCTTCTGTCATTTTCTAAGTCGTTTGATTTTGCTATTTCATATAAATAGATACAACCGCCAATCAAAATAACAGCAAAAATTAAGCTGATGATTCTTGAGAGTCTTCTTTTTCTATAGAGCCAGTTATTATACTCTTCTATTCTTCTTTTTTCATTTAATTCTTTATTTTCCATTTTTTTATTATTTAATTGTGAATAACATTTATTTATCTGTCACCAGTGTATCAAATACTTGCTAATCTGTCGTTTTTATTGTATAAAATATATTTTTATTAAACTATTAGTTTAATTTTTGATATACTATCTATATGCTTTTAGGCAAGAAAAAAACAATATATGACCATATAATTGAAGCTTTATTACAGAAAAGTATGTCTGTAAAAGCTCTATTGCAAGAGCTCAAGTCTGTGGGTATCGATTTCACTGTACAAGGCATATATAAAGCGCTCCGAGAACTCATTGCCGATGATGTGGTGGTAAAAGAAAAGAAAACGTATTCGATTAGTAATGTCTGGAAAAATAAACTATCAGAAAAAATAGCACAGACGTATACTTTCAAATTACAGCCGAAAGAAAAGATCATATACCAATTTACAAACATAGAACATACCGACGCTTTTTGGAAACATATATTTCAAGATATACAAAGTGAAGTGCGTGATTTTCCTATATTTCACTACATGCCACACCAGTACTGGATTTTAATAGAATCCAGAAAGGAGAGTGAGTACGAATATTACAAGCGGTACGATAGAGAAAAAATATATGATTTCAACATCATTGGTGGCAATACAACTTTTGATACTATGTTTCGCAAGGAAATATCAACTGAGTACAATCAAATAGACCTTAATCCGAGAGCAGATTTCAATAGACGAGATCACATTTCTGTCATCGGACCTTATATTATCGTCACTAAAGTTTCTCTGAAATTTGCGCGCGAAGTCGATGCTTTGTATACGAATTGTTTTGATATAAAAGAATTAAAAGAAAAAATAGAATCTTATTTCAAAAAATCTGGCACTCTCACGATACATGTCGAACATAATAAAGAACGGGCAGACATTTTGCGCAGAAAAATGTCGAAGAATTTCTATATACCGAAAGAGTTACAGAAAAAAGTTTTTGAGAAAAAATAAAAACAACCCATGGACTAAGTCCATGGGTTGTTGGGATCAAAATATTTTTGATTAAACTCAGCTATTCTCTCTTTTGAAATTGGTTTATTTTCCAAAAAAATTGTTAACTTTCTTTTTGAAAATAGATTAACAATCATATATAGGATAACCGCGGCAAGAGAGTAGTTTATACCTGCTTTTAATAAATCCAATAAGTCTGGATTAGCGAAGTGTAAACTAGAATTAAGATAGGTAAGCAAAAAAGTTACAATGCCTATAATAAAAATAATCCAAATAGGATTAAATAGTAGTCGATTTCCTTTTTCGTTTATTATTACAACAAAAGAACATAGGAAAAGCATAAGAATACCAAGAAAAACAATTGTATGATTCGCTGGGTTCAAATCTTTTATCCAGTTTATTGTTTTCCAAAACAATTGGGTGGTATTAACCGTTAAAAAAAATATTACTAATATTATTTTTTTCATTTTATTGATAAGTTTTAATGAACTATTGTTCAGTTTGTTCTATCCTGACTTTACAATATATCTTTATCTTTTGCAAATAAAAATCCCGTTAAATTTTATAAATTTAACGGGATTTGACTACATATATTCTTTAATCGAATTGATATTTTTTTGAATCCTTTCCTCTTCTTCTTTCTTGTCAGCAATAAATTCATCCAGTTTTTCTTTCATTATCTCTTTGTATACATTCAAGTAGCGAGCCATAGCATAATGATTATTTGAAATAGTCCTTTCTTCTTCATTATCAGGATCTGCTACATCTATAAAATAAAAATCTCTTTCTAAGATTTCAAATTTATGATCTTTGGCCATTTTTACAAAATGAGGACCGAGGAATGCTTGTATCTCTTTTAGAGAACATTCATACCCTTCTATCTTGTAGGTTAAATTTTTAAAACAAGAAGACCATATAGATAAGTAACGTAGCAGAACCATAAAAACTACAAAACCTATAATGTAAAAAATGGTTGTCCATTTTTCATTATTTATATAAGTCTGAATTTTTGAATCTTCAAGGTTTAAAAAAACCACAAAATAGATCACCCCAATAATAAACATAATAAAGGCGTCAATTGTTTTATTGTTTACTATTCTAGAATGCAATGATTTTAACTGATTTTGTGTTGGTAAAGTACCTTCACCTTCTTGTTTTTCAAACCAATCACTAAGCCTGTATTCTATCCTAATGAAACGGACGACTGAGACCATCAACAATACAAATAGAATAATAAAAACACAAAAATAAGTAGCCTTATGATTATTATCTAAATACTCAGAAATAAAGACAAAAGCCAGTACTAAGGCATAATAAGCGGTTTTTTTCCAAAGAAATTTTTTCATGATGTTAAAGAATTAAAGTTTTTTCTACCATGACTTTACCACATATATATATTTTTTGCAAATAAAAAACCGACTCATTTCTGAGCAGGTAATAAATTATGCGTTTAAACAGGCAGCAATTTTTTCTAATCTTTTCTGTTCTTTTATTTTGTT
>CALQZZ010000014.1 GCA_943350065.1 Candidatus Nomurabacteria bacterium | reverse complement strand
TAGGAGATAGAATAATCCAAAGAGCACAAGAATTATTACCAAATCTTTTATAATATGAAAATATCTTTAGGTTCAACTTCAGTAAATAAAAAAAATATTCTCTTGGAAGTATTGAGTGATTTTACAATTACCGATATTGTATATAACAATGTTTCTTCTGATATTTCTGAACAACCATTGAGTGAAGAAGAAACAATTCAAGGTGCAAAGAATCGAGCAAAAAATAGTTTTTTGATAGATCAAACGGTTGATATGTCTTTTGGTATGGAAGGTGGTTTATCAAAAATTGATGGAATTTATTATCTTGTTTGTGTTACTGCTATTTACACAAAAGATGGTTCTTATTATCTTGGAATAAGCAGTAAATTACCTTTACCTAAAGATGTTTCAGAAAAAATAGATAAAGGAGAGGAATTTGGTGTTTTAGTTAGAGAATATCAACAAACATTATCTAAAGACAGTGATTTATATTTTTTAGTAGAGAAATTAATAGACAGAAAAGATCTTTTCAAAGAATCAATTCAAAATGCTTTATTAATTTATAAAAGCAATTATTAAATCTTAAAGATTTTATAACCTTCAGGAATGTCTTTTATTTCATAACCTAATATGTTTATTTGAACACGGAGTTCATCTGATTTTTGGAAATCTTTATTCTTGCGGGCGAGTTCACGTTCTTCGGCAATAGCTGTTACTTCATCTGATATATTATCTTCTTTTAATTTATCTAAACCAAGGCCGAGCACTTTATCAAAATCTAACAAGGTAGCTTTTTTATCAGCATTGGAAACTTTTTCATCTTTCAAAATATCCCAAATTAAAGTTAAAGCTTTTGGAGTATCTAAATCATCCGCGATATATTCTTTAAACTTGTTTTGATAGTCAGAATCCGCTGTTCCAAGGTCGTTTCCAAGGTCTATATAAGCCCTAAAAAGGCGTTTTAAGGCTGTTTGAGCACCTTCGAGGGCCTCATAGTTGAAATTCATTTTAGTTCGGTAATTACCCATTAAAAGCCAAAAACGATAGGCGAGTGGATTGATATTTTTTTCTTCTAAAAGTTTTAAACGTAAAAAATTATCACCTGATTTTGCCATCTTTTCTCCAGCCATATCGAGGTGTTCATGATGAAGCCAATATTTTACAAAAGGACTTTTGCCTGTAGCACATTCAGACTGAGCAATTTCATTTGTATGATGCACTGGTATATGATCAATACCTCCAGTGTGAATATCAAATTGTTCACCAAGGAATTTTATTCCCATAGCAGAACATTCTATATGCCAACCAGGAAAACCCTGGCCCCAAGGTGAAGGATATCCTATTTTCGGATCAAATTTCCATAAAGCAAAATCTGCAGGATTATGTTTTTCAGAATTTAGGCCAATTCTAGATTCCTCGTCTTCATTTTTTTGAATTCCATTTCGGAGTACTCCATATTCAGGGAATTTTTCTGTATCAAAATATATTCCATCAGTGATTTTATAAGTAAAACCATTTTTCTCTAATCTTTGAATAAGCTCAACATCTTCATTAATATAATCTGAAGCAAAAGCGAGAACGCTCGGTGTGAGAATATTTAATTTTTGTAAATCTTCTTTAAATCTGTCTGTGTAGAACTCAGCGAGCAAACGCATGTTTTGTAAATTTAATTCCTTACCTTCACGAAGCAAACCTTTTGTCATTTTATCATCACCAGAATCAGCATCACTAGCAAGGTGGCCAATATCTGTAATATTTATGACTTGTTTTACGTTGTAATCAAAATATTTTAAAGCTCGGCGAAGAGTGTCGGCAAAGACATATGAGCGTAAGTTACCTATATGAGCATAGTTGTAAACTGTAGGCCCACAAGTATACATACGAACCTCTTTTGGATCGATTGGTGTAAAAATTTCTTTTTCTCTTGTCAGATTGTTGTAAAATTTTAGAGCCATTTTTTATATTTAAAAAATAGGAAGGTGATTAAACCAGTTGAAATCATCGCAACTAATACTAGGTAAAAATCAAATGGGCCATGAAGAACAGCAAAATCAGAGTTCATCATAAAAACTAAAGGAATGATCGATGCCGGTGCAATCATAAAAGTAACCATTGTCAGAATTTTCATTGTTTCATTTGTCTTACTTGAAAGCAATGAATCATTTGTCTCACGTAAGTCGACAATTGTTTCCTTGTAAGAATCCATAGCACTTTTTATTTTATTATATTCACCTGTAATAGCTTCTAATTGAAAAATAAATTCTGGTTCAAAAAATTTCTTACCAGCGGATTCAAAAGATTTCAAAGCTTCATAATGATAACGCATTGCTTGTTTGAAATTTAATAATTTTCTATTTGCTTCAGAGATTATTCTGACAGTATCTTTCTCACGACCTCCAAAAATATCTTGCTCTATCTTTTTTAGTTCAGGATGAAGAGCTTCTAAATCTTTAGCGACATTTCTATATAGTTCTCGGATGATATGGTAGAACAAATAACCAGCATGATCTTCTTTTGCATCTTTACCTTCTTTATTCAATAAAGCACGAACTTCAAATTTCTTGAAAAATTCATGAAGGGGATTTACTAATTCATAATGAATAGTAATAAGGAATTTTTGACCGACGACGAAATCTATCTCTTGCTCTGTTTTACCATCCTTTTTCATATGATCAATAGGGAAGTGTAAAACTAAGTAAATCAAATTATTATAGAGTTCCACTTTTGAACGCACTGTCTCTGTGATAAACTCTTCAGCGACCATTGGTGCTATTGAGTATTCATCTACCAAACTAGCTACTTCTTCGACTGTTGGGGATTGAAGGTCAATCCAAGTAATGCCATTAAATGTGTATTTTGAAATCATACATCTATTATAATATTTTAAAGAAAATTTAGAAAGACCCCCACCTCACCCTAACCCTCTCCTTATAAAGGAGAGGGAAATATAAAGACTTGCATTTTAAAGCGTTTTCGTATAATATAGAACTTATGGAATTCGCAGTTATAAAAACAGGTGGAAAACAATACAAAGTCGCTGTAGGCGATGTTGTTTCTATCGAGAAAATAAAGGGTGAATACGCAAAAGGAGATAAAATATCTTTTGATGAAGTATTACTCACTCAAGACTCAAAAGATACTACAATCGGTACTCCTTTTGTTTCTGGCGCGAAAGTAAACGCTGAAATTGTTGAAATCGGCCGTCTCCGCAAGGTTATGGTTGTCAAATACAAACAAAAGTCTCGTTACCTCAAGAGAAACGGACACCGCCAACCATTCTTTAAAGTAAAAATTCTCTCAATCGCATAAAAATCCCTCATTAATGAGGGATTTTTTGTTGTCTATTTATTTTTGACATTTATTAAAATATTGTGTAATCTGAGCTCAGATATATAGTAACTTAAAAAAATAAAAGATGATCTACAAAAAAGGATTAGTAAGCCTCGGCATTAATCATGTCGGAGGTACGATTACGTCATTTCAAATTGGTGACAAACACATTTTCTATCCGCAACAAATTATTAAAGAAAATGGTGAATTAAAATTAAGAGGAGGAAGCCATATTTGCTTTCCAAATTTTGGGACGAACCAAACATCAGGAATGAATCTTTCACGTCACGGTTTTATTCGTGATAGTGAGTTTTCAAAATTCGAATGTTACTCTTTGCCTTATGAAGATTTTATCAAGCTTGGTTTTGTAAAATTTCTTAAAAATAAAGCAAAAGTAGAATGTATCTCTCTTGAATATAACTACATTCCAAACATAACCAGAAATGATGTTACATTTAATTATGGTTTCCGAATGAAGAGCAGTTTTTATTTTCTAGATAATGGTTTTATTCAAAACGTGAAAATTTCACGCCCGAGTATAATCGATTTTCCAAAAGAGCCGCGAAATCCAATTCCGATTAATTTAGGATTCCATCCTTATTTTGAATTTCCATTTAGTTTCAAAAAATCAAAAATATATTTTGGAAAGGGGTTACAAGGTAAAGAATACATCTCAAACAAGGAAACGTTTGTTGATATAGTAAAGCCCATGCCCACTGATGGGAATGTCCGTTTACTTATTGCTGATATGGCAAAAATACATATGCAATTTGGAGGATTATTAAATAATTATCCTGACTCTCAAATAGTATTATGGAGACCGGGAAAATCCTCACCATTTATTTGTGTTGAGCCTGTTTCTGCTGATAACAAATTTTTTGGCACACCAAAAGGACTTTACTTGAAACCAGAAGAGGATTCAGTAAATGCCTGGATGATGATTACGGTAGATGAATAAATAAAAAATAGCCCACATTACTGTGGGTTTTTTATTTGCCAAAAATAGAGAATATGTTAGTGTAAATAAAAACAAATGATATTTAAAATATAAACGATGAAGAAAATTATTTTGACTGGATTTCAGCCATTTGGTGGATATTCTTATAATCCTACACAGGATTTAGTTGCTCATTTTAAAAGTGAATACTTTAAAATTAATGGTATAGAAATTATTGGTATAGTATTACCATGTACTTATTATGGAGCTTTTGAAGAATTATCTAAACTAATCGACAGAGAAAAACCAGACGCGATAATCAGTACAGGTCTATCTTCAAAAGTAAGAGGTATTAGATTTGAAACGACATTCAAAAATAGAATGCAGAGCAAATACAAAGATGCAGGTGGTTTAAAACCAAACGGAAAAAGACTCATTAGTGTAGCAGACATACCTAAAAAATTATCAGCTACTGCAAATAATCTTTTTCTTGCAAACATGCTTAGCACAGAAAAAATTCCTTTTGAAATTTCAGACAATGCAAATGCTTTTATTTGTAATTCTCTAGCTTATCTAACTACTAAAAAGATTTTAGATGAAGGATTAAAAACTAGAAATTTATTTATACATATTCCTTGGACAAATGAATATAAATTACAATTAGGCAAAAAAGGTAAACTTTTCTTTATAAATGAAGTAGACTTACATACAGCGATTGAACTAATAGCAGAAAATATTTAAATAAAAATCCCGAATTATTCGGGATTTTTTAATGTCTATTTTGTAAAGCGTTTTTGATGGTTTCATTATCAGAATATTCGAGTTCAGTACCAGTAGAAAGGCCACGGCCGAGAGAAGAGATTTTTATATTCAAAGAATCAGCCAATTCTCGAAGCTGACTTTTAATATACATATCAGTATGATCACCTTGAGGTGAGAGAGAAAAAGCGAGGATTATTTCCTTCAAATTATTTTTATTGTTATTTATTTTATCTTTCAATTCATTGAGGCGAATTCGAGCTGGAGTACTTTTTTCTACTATCGGTACGAGTCCACCTAGAACAAAATATTTTCCATTATAATTTTTACTTTTTTTAACACTTTCTAAATCGGAATCTTTTTCAATAATCATTAATATGCTCTGGTCAGTCTTTGGGTTAGAACAAATATCACAAATTTTTTTCTCATCTACGCTATAGCGTAGATTAAAGAATCGGAAACATTCAGCACATTGAGAAATTTCTTTCTTTAAATCTAAAATTAATTTAGCTAAATTTTCAGAATAATTTGGATTACGTGCCATTAAAAAATACACAAAACGTTTTGCTTGTCTTTCTCCAATACCAGGAAATTCTTTGAAGTATTCACTTAATTTTTCAATTGCATCCATGTTTAAAATTCATCTAAAGCATCAGCTTTTTTGTTTGAAGAAAATTCACTTAAATTATTTTTATCAATAGACAAAAAAGATGTAGTCTTATCATCGAAATAAAGATCCACTTTACCTGTAGGTCCATTACGATGTTTTTCAATCAAGATTTCGGCGATATTTGTACGCTCAGATTCATCTTTACCTTTATCTTCACGGTGAATAAACATTACGACGTCGGCATCTTGTTCGATAGATCCAGAGTCACGAAGGTCAGAAAGGCGAGGCTTACCTCCACGAGATTCCACAGCACGAGAAAGCTGCGAAAGTGCAATCACAGGCACATCAAGCTCTTTGGCTAAACCTTTCAATGAGCGAGATATTTCAGTCACTTGGTTCACCATAGAATCATAACTCTTTGATGTCGTCATAAGCTGTAAGTAGTCGACGACAATAAGATCAAGACCTTTTTCAGCTTTCAAACGTCGTGAAGCAGCTTTCATTTTTGCTATCGAGTTACCAGCTTGATCGTCGATAAATATTTTTGCTTTTGAAAGTTTATCTAGAGAATCACGAAGTTGAGAAAACTCTTTATCAGAAGATAAATTTCCTGTACGTAAATTCCAAGCATTCACTTTTGATTCAGCTGAAAGCATTCTATCGATCAATTGTTGAGTAGACATTTCCAGAGAAAAAATACCAACAGATTTACCGTGCTGGGTTGCAGCCAGGCGGGCAATATCGAGGGCGAGAGTCGTCTTACCTACAGATGGGCGAGCGGCGAGAATTATCAAGTCTGATTTTTGGAAACCAGAAAGCATTGTATCCAAATCTCGGAAACCAGTCGGAATTCCACGTATTTCACCTTTGTTTTCATGAAGTCTGGATAGTCGATCAAAGGCTTCAGGCAAAGCATCTTTCATGCTCACAAATTTTTGATTCTTTGGTGAAGAAACGACAGCAAACATTTTCTTTTCTGCCATATCGAGAATTTCTTCCATATGATCGTCACCTTCGTCAAAAGCCAATTCTGAAACATAATCTGCAGCGTCGATGAGTGAACGTAGAATAAATTTCTTTTGCACGATGTCAGCGTAGTGGCGGACATTTGTCGAAGAAGGAACAATATTTACTATTTCAGCGAGATATTGATTTCCGCCGACAGCTTCGAGAAGTTTTCTTTCAGAAAGTTTTGTCGAAAGTGAAAGCATATCGATAGGTTCATTGGCTCTAGCCAAATCCATCATTGTATCAAAAAGTATTTTATTTTTTTCTACGTAAAAAGAATCTCCGGTAATGACATCTTCAATATCATTAATAGCATCTTTACGTAAAAGTATAGATCCAAGAACAGCTTTTTCTGAATCAATGCTTTGTGGTGGAATGCGAATTTCATTTTTCTTAAATTTTGACATAGGTGCATTTTAGCACAATCAATAGATAGGTGAATAGAGACAAATAGCATAACTATGTTATTAAAATGGGGAAAAGGTTTATACTGAAAAATATTAGAATTTATGATAATATATAGGAATGGAAAATAAACCAGAAACAAAAGAAATAATAGTTTTGACAGGTGATAGACCAACAGGAAAACTCCACTTGGGGCATTTTGTCGGTTCTATTCAAAATAGACTTAAACTTCAAAATGAAGCTAAAAAATCTTTTTATATGGTTGCTGATATGCAAGCCCTCACTGATAACGCTGAAAATCCAGAAAAAATTCGTATCAATACACTCGAAGTCGCACTCGATAACCTCGCTTGTGGACTCGATCCAGCTAAGACAACAATGTTCATACAATCCCAAATTCCTGAAATTGCAGAATTAGCACTCCTTTTTATGAATCTAGTAACACTTGCTCGTTTAAAAAGAAACCCAACAGTAAAATCTGAAATGCAACAAAAAGGTTTCGGTGAAGATGTTCCAGCAGGATTTCTAGTTTACCCAGTTTCTCAAGCAGCAGATATTTTATTTGCAAAAGCAAACTTGATTCCAGTCGGTGAAGATCAAAAGCCAATGATCGAACAAACAAATGAAATAGTAGATTCATTCAATCGCATTTATGGAGATACTTTTAAGAGAGTTTCACATTTAGTCGGAGAAACTCCACGTCTGGTCGGCACTGATGGTAATTCAAAAATGTCTAAATCTTTAAATAATGGAATTTATCTTTCTGATTCAGATGAAACAATAGAAAAGAAAGTAATGGAAATGTATACAGATCCAAATCACATCCATGTTACTGACCCAGGTAAAGTAGAAGGTAATGTCGTATTTATGTATCTAGATATTTTTGATACAAACAAAGAAGAAGTTGCAGATCTAAAAGAACAATATAAAAAGGGTGGACTCGGTGACGTTATTCTAAAAAAACGTTTAGCAAAAGTTTTATCTGAAATAATAACTCCTATTCGTGAAAAAAGAGAGAAATTAGCAGAGAATCCAAAAATGGTTATGGATATCTTAGAAGAAGGTACAAAAAAAGCTCGTGAAGAAGCAATTCAAACATTGAATGAAGTTCGCCGTGCAATGAAAATAGATTTTTTTTAAAAGTTAAAGAAAAATAAAAATGAATAAAGAAAATACAAAAAAGAGCTTTATCGCTCAGATATTAGTTTTGTTTAAACCATTTTGGAAATATGTTTCTATTATTGTTTTTATATTAATAATAATTCAACTAATAGGTACTCTTGCCCCATATTTACTTGGCAAAAGTATCGATGCTGTCACAAAAGGAAATATTCATTTAACATTTTTGCTTTTATTTATTTCATTAATAATATCTATTTTTCAAAGTATTGGTTTATGGTGGTTGAAAGAATATATAGAAATTAAAAAATTAGATACTCATATACAAAAATCTTTTTCAATCTATTCTTTAAATAAAATGTTGCAATTTTCTATCGGTCAACATATTAATGAACATTCCGGGGTAAAGCAAACAATCGTAAATAAGGGTCAAAATTCAGTAAGCAGTCTAATTGAAATAGTATTTTGGAATTTAATTCCTAATTTACTTCAAGTTTTAGTAACCTTAATAATATTATTTATTTTTGACTGGAGAATAGCTATTATTGCTTTTGTTTTCGTTACTATTTATATAATAGTTTCATACAAAAGAAATATAATTGTTTATCCAATTGTAGATGAAATTAGAAAAAAACATCAAGCTCAAGGAAAGACAGAATCAGAATTATATAGAAATTCAACACTAGTTATTTCTGAAGCTCAAGAGAAAGAAACCATTAAAAATTTCACTAAATTCTGGAATGATCTTACTAAATTTGAAAATCAAACTTGGGTTAATTATTTAAAAAAGTTCTACCCACAAAAATTATTCATATTGTTTGGTCAATACGCCTGTTTAGCACTCGGTTTATATTTAATATTAATAGGAGAACACTCTATTGGTATGATAGTAACACTTTTTTCATGGTTAAATTCTGTTTTTGGAAATTTGATAAATATTATGAGTTCTCAAAGAAGAATATTATTTTTACTTGTTGAAATACGAAAATATTTTGATTTATTGGATATAGTTCCCGATATTGATCCAAATCCAAACGGAGTAATAATAGAAAAACTACAAGGACAAATAGAATTTAGAAATGTAAATTTTGCTTATCCATATCGTAAATCAGAAAAAGAAGAGGAGGAAGAGAAAGATACTACTGAAAACAAAGAGGATCACACTGTTTCAAATATTAATTTCACAATTCCAGCCGGAGCCAAGGTCGGCTTCGTAGGTATGTCTGGTTCAGGTAAAACAACTATTGTAAATCTTATACGTAGATATTATGAAGCAACTGATGGAGAAATTTTAATAGATGGAATTCCATTAAAAGAAATAAATCTAAAATGGCTTCGTTCACATATAGGTAATGTCGAACAAAAAATAGATTTATTTGATAGGAGTATCAAAGATAATATCTTATTCGGATTACCAGAAGGACAGAAAAATATTGAAGATAAAAAATTACAAAAAGCAGTAAAAGATGCTTCTTTGACAGAATTTATTGAAAAGTTAAAAGATCATGGACTAGAGACAATGATAGGTGAAGGAGGAATAAAAGTTTCTGGTGGTGAAAGACAGCGTATAGGCATCGCTCGTGCACTCATCAAAGATCCTAAAATACTTATTTTTGATGAAGCTACAAGTGCCCTCGATTCACACAATGAAAAATTAATTCATGATGCGATAAACAAAGGTTCAAAAGGTAGAACAACTATTATTATTGCTCACAGACTTTCGACTATTGCTGATGCTGACAAAATATTCGTCGTAGCAGATGGAAAAATAGTAGGAGAGGGAACTCATGAAAAACTTTCAAAATCTTGCAAAGAATATAAGAATCTCTTAAAATATCAGCTTTTCGGAGCATAAAATATCTTAAAACAACTATCTAGGACAGTCCTAGATAGTTGTTTGCTAT
>CALQZZ010000013.1 GCA_943350065.1 Candidatus Nomurabacteria bacterium | reverse complement strand
ACAAAATAATATTGTCATTCAACCTGTAAGTCATGAGGTCACTATTTATGCAGAACCTATTTTCAGGGTTGGAAATTTTGAAATTACAAATTCTCTGCTTACTTCATGGCTCACAGTTTTAATAATTATTTCTTTTTTAATTGTTCTAAAAAAGAAGATGAAAAAAGTTCCTGGCAAATTGCAAAACTTTTTTGAAATAATGATGGAAGGTGCACTTTCTCTTTGTGACCAGGTTACCAATGATAGAAAAATTTCAAATAAAATCTTTCTGCTCGTTTTTTCTCTTTTCCTTTTCATTTTAGTTTCAAACTGGCTAGGGCTTATGCCGATACTCGGATCTTTTGGTTTTATAGCTACCGAAGGAGGGCATAGTGCTTTTATACCACTTTTTCGTTCAGGAACAGCTGATATAAACACAACTTTAGCCTTTTCTTTAATGGTTGTAATAGCTTCAAATATTTTCGGAATATTCGCTATTGGTGCATGGAAAAGTTTCAATAAATATGTTAATCTAAAAGCGCTTGGTTCTATTTTTACAAAAGTTAGAAAGGATCCGAGTGTGCTCATTGTTGCTCCGATTACATTCTTCGTAGGATTACTGGAACTCATCGGAGAAATGGCGAAAGTCGCTTCTCTTTCTTTCCGATTATTCGGAAACGTTTTTGCCGGAGAAGTGCTCCTCGCTTCAATGTCTGCCATCTTTGCGTACCTCGTACCGACACCATTTCTATTCTTAGAAGTGTTCGTTGGTTTGATACAGGCTCTCATTTTCAGTCTTCTTGCCGCAGTTTATTTCACAATAGCTGCTCAAGATCATGATGAACATGAAGAGCATACAGAGGAACATGGTTCGCATGACAAAGAGGTAGTGCATGTTTAAATCATTATTATAAATAAGTCGAAATTATTAAAAGTTAATTAAAAAAATATTATGGATACAAATACAGTTAGTAGTGCAGTCGTAAACCTCGCTCCTTTAGCAAAAGCATTTGCTATTGGTCTTTCAGCCATTGGTGCTGGACTCGGTATCGGTATGATCGGTGCAAAGGCTATGGAAGCTATCGGACGCAATCCAGAAGCTACAGGCAAAGTGCTCGTTCCTATGCTTATCGCTTCTGCTTTTGCTGAAGCTGTGGCTATTTACGGTCTCGTTATCGCTTTCTCAATTAAATAATGATTGGAACCTCAGTGCTCCTTGCGAGCATTGTGTTTTGCTCAATATTTAAAAAGCAAAAAATTAATTAACACACCTCACCCCTAGCCCCTCTCCTGAGAGGATGAGAGGGGAAAAGGAAAAAAATAACATGAATGAATTAATATCAACATTTCACATAGATTTCAAAATAATGATTGCACAGTTATTTAACTTTGCTCTCGTTTTTATTGCGCTTTATTTTATCGCTGCAAAGCCACTCAAGAAATTGATGGGTGACCGTGAAGCAGAAATAAAACAAGGTCTAAATGATGCAAAAGCAAATAAAGAAATGCTTGAAAATACTGCAAAGGAATCCGAGGTAGCTATGCGCAAGGCTCGTAATGAAGCAAATTAAATTTTTGATAAAGCTAAAAAAGAAGTAGAAAAGAAAAAGACAGAAATGCTTGAAAGTGCAAAGGCAGAAGTTGCAGGAATGCTCGCACAAGGCAAAAAGACTTTAGATGCAGAGAAAGAAAAAATGATGACTGAGTTAAAGAATGAAGTAGCAGGCCTTGCAATGGCAGCAACAGAAAAGATTCTTGCAGAAAAGAATAAATAATAATTATGGCAAAAATTTCAGTACAAAACATAGCTCAAGCGATAGCCGGACATACGAAAGGAAAGTTGGGTGGTGACTTGGATGTTGCTGTCAAAGAAACACTGAATTTTTTAAATAAAAAGAAATTGCTTAATAGATCGGACGAAATACTCGATGCTGTCGGAAAAATAATAGACAAAGAAGATGGTGTGGTGAGAATAAAAGTTTTGTCTGCAAAAAGTTTAGATGGTCACGAGAAAAAAGAAATCGAAGATAATATAAAACAAAAATACGGAGCGAGAGAAATAATGAGTGAATATCTAGAAGACAAAGACTTACTCGGAGGAATGAAAATAATAGTCGGAGATGAAATACTAGATACGACATACAGAAATAAATTAAACCAATTAGCAACCCACTTACATAATAATTAATATAGCGAAATAATATGACAACAAATAACAAAAATCAAATAGTAGAAAATCTTCGAAAAGAAATTGAGAATTTTAAGGCTGAAGTAAAGGCTGAAAAGATCGGCCATGTGGTGGAAGTTTTCGACGGTATCGCAAAAGTTTCAGGACTTTCAGATATCAAAGCTTCTGAAATGGTGACTTTCGCAAACGGTGTGGAAGGTGTTGCTCTTAACCTCGAAGATGATTCTGTAGGTGTTATCGTTCTTGGTGATTTCTCAAAGATCCGCGAAGGGGATGAAGTGAAAGCTACTGGTAAAATTCTCGAAGTTCCTGTTTCAGACCTCCAAATCGGTCGCGTACTTAACGCTCTCGGTCAAGCTATCGATGGTAAAGGTGCTGTGAAGACAGACAAAACAAATCCTGTGGAGCGCGTGGCTTCCGGTGTTATGAGTCGTCAATCAGTCGACCAGCCAGTGCAGACAGGTATCAAAGCTATCGATGCTCTTATTCCTATTGGCCGTGGACAACGCGAGCTCATTATCGGTGACCGTCAGACTGGTAAGACTGCTATCGCTATCGACGCGATCCTAAACCAAAAAGGTCAAAACATGATCTGTGTTTATGTTTCAATCGGTCAAAAAGATTCTAAACTTCGTAAAATAGAAACTCGTCTCGCCGAAGGTGGTGCAATGGAGTATACAATCATCGTCTCAGCTGGTTCATCAGAACCTGCAGCTATGTCATACATTGCTCCGTACACTGGTGTCGCTATCGCTGAACACTTTATGGATGCAGGAAAAGATGTTTTGATTATTTATGATGATCTTTCAAAACACGCTGTCGCTTACCGTGAAATCTCACTCTTGCTCCGCCGTCCACCAGGTCGTGAAGCGTATCCTGGAGATGTGTTCTATTTGCACTCACGTTTACTCGAACGTGCTTGTCGAAAAAATAAAGATTACGGAGGTGGGTCTATCACAGCTCTTCCTATTATTGAAACTCAAGCTGGCGACGTGTCTGCTTATATTCCGACAAACGTTATTTCTATCACTGATGGACAAATTTTCTTGGAGTCAGATTTATTCTACAAAGGTATTCGTCCTGCGGTAAACGTCGGTCTTTCTGTTTCTCGTGTTGGAGGAAATGCACAAATCAAAGGTATGAAAAAAGTTGCCGGAACTTTGAAACTTGACCTCGCACAATTCCGTGAACTCGAAGCCTTTTCACAATTCGGTTCTGACCTCGATGACGCTACCAAGCGCCAGCTCGAAAGAGGAAAGAGAGCAGTGGAAATGCTCAAGCAACCACAATATTCTCCGATCGTTGTCGAACATCAGATCATTACTTTGTACGCGCTCGTCAAAGGACTTCTAGATGAAGTACCAGTAGAAAAGATTAAAGAATTCGAAATAGGCCTCATCGCCTATGCGGAAAATAATGCGAAGACTTTCCTCAAAGATATCCGCGAGACAAAAATGTGGACTGATGCAGGTGAAGCGGAATTAAAACAAGCGATTGGGGACTACAAAGCAGGATTTTTGAGTTAAAAAATTATGGAAGAAAAACAATTACAAAAAAATAAAGTTTTTAATTTATTAAGTGTAATAACTTTAACACTTATTGTATGTTTTTTGATATTTCTTGGGATACATTCGTACTATGTAAAATTTATCCCTTATCAAGTTGGAACACCACCTCCACATTTTATTCAAACAGTAAATATTTTAAAGTTTAAATTAGCACCAATTCTTTTGATTCTTGGGCTAATTCAAATCTTTATAATTTATGTAAAAAAATTCAAAGTAACAAAAAAACAAAAAATAATTTCTTGGTTAGCAATTGCTTGTTCTCTATCTAAAATCCTTTTCTTCTTAGAAACAATATTTTATATATTATTTGCACCTCGTCATTGGTAATTTTTATGGCATCAACAAAAGAAATCAAAAACCGAATAAAGAGTATCAAGAATACGAAAAAGATCACGAAGGCGATGGAGCTCGTGGCTGCTTCAAAGATGCGCCGTGCGGTAGCGACGACACTCGCTTCGAGATCATATGCAGGATATTCTTGGGAGCTTTTGACTTCTTTGTCAGGGAAATTAGATGAGGTAAAAAATGTATTTTTTGAATCTCCTAAAGACGGAAAAACTTTAATCGTCCTCATCACCTCAAACGGCTCTCTCTGTGGCGGTTACAATGCTCAAGCTATTAAAAAAGCATTACAAATTTTAAAACAAGATACTACAAAAGAAATAGACTTTATTTCAATCGGTAAAAAAGGCGACAATGCGATGCGAAAAATTGGACAAAATATTATCGCATCTTTTACAGACTTGCCAGTAAACATTTCAATAAATAATGTAAACCCTATTTCAGCCCTCATTTTAAATGAATATAAAAAGGGAACATACAAAGAAGTCTTCGTCGTCTACACCGACTTCGTCTCGGCTCTCACTCAAAAGCCGAATGTCCGAAATCTATTACCGATATCGAGACAAGAGTTGAAAGATATGGTTGATGGGCTAATTCCTCCCCACCTTAATAAGGAGGGGAATGAGGGGCGGTTCTTAAATTCTTCGGAACCTCACCCCGACCCTCTCCTTGTAAAGGAGAGGGGGAATGCAGTTCCTTACCTCATCGAAGGCGATGCGAATAAACTGATAGAAATGTTAGCCGAGAAATTGATCAGGATGCAGATATACCAAATGCTCCTCGAATCCGGAGCTTCGGAACAGTCGGCCCGAATGGTAGCCATGAAGAATGCGAGTGAAGCCGCCGGAGAAATGATAGATAACCTCACCCTCGTATTCAACAAAGCCCGCCAAGCTGGTATCACTCAAGAAATTTCCGAGATCAGTGCAGGTATGGCAAGTGTGAGTTAATATAAATATATGGAAGGAAAACTACCACAAGAAAATAAATTACTCGAGGAATTAACAAAATTAACTTCTGTATTAGAGGAGATTGAAAAGTCGCGTCCAGAAATAAAATCTTTTGGGGGAGAATTTAAAGATAAATTTTTACCTGAAACAAGCGATAATGATCCAGAAATTGATGAGATTATGAAATCCATAGAAGAAGGACACTTTGACGTCCCTGAAAGCGTTTCGGAACAAAGTAAAGAATATTCATTAGAGCTTTCAAAAAAACTTATTGAGATAGAAGAAAAAAATTCTGAAGATTTAAAAAAACTTGGTTTAGGTTTAGAAAAAGCTAAAATGTGGGGTGAAAGACCAGCATTCTTTTTAGAATCAGGCAGTGCTTTTAATTCTTTTCTAGAAACGATATCAAAAAATAAGCTTAATGATGCCGAAAAGAATTCCTTAAATTATCTTTTGAACACAATTTTACTCCAAGTTAAAGTATCATATAATCCTAAAAAAGAGGATGATAGAATAGTGGAATTGTTTGGGAATTTAACTGAAATGATAAATAAATTTCAAACAATCAGTAAAAATAATGAGAATTTTTTAGGTAATCGTATTAAAGAACTCACTGATTTAAAAACTATTTACAAAGAAGGATTTTTGAATGAATATTGGGTATTAAAGAAAGATAATTTTGAAGGAATCCTTCTCGGAGAAAGAGTTACTACTCTTTATGGAGATTTAGGCAGCCCAGAACATTTAAAAGAAAGAGTGGAAAGCATAAAAAAAATATCTTCAAATTTTGATGAAAAAATAAAATCTAAAATAAATGAGAACATGCTGAAAGAAATAAGGGAGCTAAGTGAAAAATATAAAGAAAATCCGTTTGAATTTAGAGGATGGAATAAGGATAAAACAGAACAAATTAATTATGAAACGTGGATGAAAGAATTGGAAGAAATTATTAACAACTTAGAAAAAAAATAATTATTATGAACAAAGGAACAATAAAAAGAATAATCGGACCGGTCGTGGATGTGGATTTCGGAGATCAAATTCCAGAAATTTATTCTGCGCTTGAGGTTCGCACCACTTCGCCCGACGGGCTTCGCGGTGCCAAAACTATCGTTTTGGAAGTCGAACAAAACATCGGTGGAGGAGTCGTGCGTACAGTGGCTATGGATACTACTGACGGTCTCGCTCGCGGACAAGAAGTCGTAAACACAGGCAAGCCTATTTCAGTACCAGTCGGTAAAGAAACTCTCGGCCGTATCTTCAATGTGCTTGGTGCTGTTATCGATGACGGTGCAGAAGTAAAAGCAACTACTTCACCAATTCACCGTAAAGCTCCAGACTACGTATCTCAATCAACAAAGATTGAAATCCTCGAAACTGGTATCAAAGTTATCGACCTTATCTGTCCTGTTTTGAAAGGAGGAAAAGTTGGTCTCTTTGGAGGTGCCGGTGTGGGTAAGACTGTCGTTATTCAAGAGCTCATCCACAACATCGCATCAAACCACGGCGGATATTCTGTATTCGCAGGAGTAGGAGAAAGAACTCGTGAAGGTAATGACCTCTACCACGAAATGAAAGATTCAAAAGTGCTCGACAAAGTTGCGATGGTCTTCGGGCAAATGAATGAGCCGCCAGGTGCTCGTCTCCGTGTGGCCCTCTCAGGACTCACAATGGCGGAACACTTTCGTGATGCTGAAGGTAAAGACGTCCTCTTCTTCATCGACAACATTTTCCGCTTTACTCAAGCAGGTTCCGAAGTTTCTGCGCTCCTCGGCCGTATTCCTTCAGCTGTGGGTTACCAGCCGACCCTTGCGACAGAAATGGGAAATCTACAAGAACGCATCACTAGTACAGACAAAGGCTCTGTGACATCCGTCCAAGCCGTTTACGTGCCAGCCGACGACCTCACAGACCCAGCTCCAGCTACTACTTTCTCTCACCTCGACTCTACTGTTGTTCTAAACCGTTCACTTTCTGAAATAGGTATTTATCCAGCTGTTGATCCTTTGGACTCATCATCTACAATCCTCGATCCAAACATCGTCGGAAAAGAACATTACGAAGTCGCTCGTGAAGTGCAAAGAGTTCTACAAAGATACAAGGACTTGCAAGACATCATCGCCATCCTCGGTATTGAAGAACTTTCTGATGCAGACCGTGAACTCGTAGCTCGTGCTCGTAAGATTCAAAAATTCCTTTCACAACCATTCTTCGTCGCTGAACAATTCACTGGTGCACCGGGCCAATACGTCCCGCTCGCAGATACAATCCGTTCATTCCGTGAAATCCTTGATGGCAAGCATGATGCCTTGGCCGAGAATGAGTTTTATATGAAAGGTGCGTTGTAAAATAAAAAAAGATTCCCGGAGGAATCTTTAATGATTAAAATAGCCATAATAATGTTTCTTTTAATCCGCTGGTGTAATGAAGTATAGTTCCTTGCAGTGTTAATAATAACAAACCAGCAATTACTACATACTTCAACATTTTTGCATCTTTTTTCATGACGAAGAAATTTAAGTTAATACCATTAAAGTATAGCATAATAAAATTAAAATGTCAACAAAACAATTAAAACTAAAAATAGTCACTCCAGAAAAGCTCGTATTAGAAGAGCTTGTTGAGAGTGTGACATTGCCGACACTGGAAGGGGAGATTACGATCTTGCCTGAACATGTGCCAATAATAGCAGGCCTAAAATCCGGCGACATCGTAGCCCTAGCAAATGGCGAGCATGTTCCGTATGCAGTCGTGGGTGGCTTCGTTGAAGTTAAAAAAGAAGACCTGCCTGCGCAGGCAGGGGGCATCACCACTGTCGCCATCCTTGCCGATTTCGCAGAACACATAACCGACATCACCGATGAAGCTATCGAGAAAGCAAAAGCTCGATCATTAGAACTTCAAAAACTCGCAGAGAACAAAGAAGTCGTAGACTATGAACACTTTGCATCCGAACTCGAACGCTCCCTCACTCGCGTCAAAATCGCTGACAAGTGGAAGACTAGAAGGTATAGAAAATAAAAAAAGTCCCGATTCGTTCGGGACTTTTTGTTATTTTTTCTGTTCTAAATAAATAGAAACTTCGGTTGCCCATTTTCCTGGACTTCCCAAAACAACGTTGCAGGTAATTTTAACATCTTTAATTTGCAAATTTTCTTTTTTGTATTTTTTAAATACTTCTTCGAATATTTGCAAATTATCAAAACTTACAGGTATGATAATATCATTATGCGATTCTAATTTCTTAAAATTTTTATTTGCAATTTTTTGATATGTTATGTTTTTACCATCTTTGTGGTCTTGATCATTGTAAGTAAATTTACCATTTTTGTCGTAAAGTAAATACACATTCACCGTATCGTTGTAATACGGAAGAGCCACTTCCATGTTTTGTGGATTATAATTTCCGCAATACATTGAACCTGATTGTGCTTTTGTTGTTTTTGAAAGAAACAACAAACTTAATATCACCAAGTAGGTGATCTTGAGAGCTTTATTTTTCATGGTTTTTTTAATGTGAAGTATTTATTTAAATATTAACATATTGTATTTAAAAGTCAATAATATAAAAAACCGCCCTAATACTTTGTGTATTTCGAGCGGTTGTGTGAGCTGGGTTTAAACTCACTAATCTGTTGATTGGTATTTAGTCATACAAAGATTATTATCTGGAAGAATAAATTGCCCATTTCCTTTACTTAAAGATATGATGATTTTATCGTCATATTCAGTAATTCTTTTAATGGAATAATCACCAGGTATTTCTTTTAAATAAATCCCATTCAATTGGAATTTATAAGCAGTTAATACTTTCGTTTTTTTATCCTCTAATAGAACAGCTACACCAGAACGATGTCTACTCATTCCGTAAACAGAAAAAGCGATATTGTGATCAGTTCCTTTTGCATAACCATAATCTGGCTCACCATTTTGGTAAAAACCAAATTGTTCTCTTTGTAATTTTTGACCCTTTTGCATGCTTAAATATACTATTATTCTTTGCATTATTTCTACAGAGTAATCATTTCCATTTTTACTAAACGAGGTATCGTTCCAGAAAAATGTTCCATCCATTACAGAGAAAGTTATGTCTATTTTTTTGTTAGACATTGGATTGTCTTTTATAACAATCTCTTTTTTGTTGCATGCACTTAATGTTGCAAAGGTGATCAATATCACCAATAATTTTTTCTTCATTTTTTTAAGGTTCTAAGTTATTTTTTGTTTATTTAAATATTAACATATTGTATTTAAAAGTCAATAATATAAAAAAAGCTTTTTTGCTATAATCAACAAATGAGTAATTTTTACGTCATAGCGACACCGATAGGAAATATGGAAGACATTACGCTTCGAGCAATTCGCATTTTGGGTGAAGTGGATTTGATCTTGTGTGAAGACACTCGTATGACACAAAAGATTCTAAATAAGTATGAAATAAAAAAAGCTACGATGAGCTATCATGCACAGAGCAAGATTGGTAAGACAGATAAAATTTTTGAACTACTCGAAGAAGGGAAAAATATTGCACTCGTTTCAGATGCAGGTACACCAGGAATATCAGATCCAGGTGCTTTGCTTGTATCTCAAATAAAAGCTAAATTTACAGATTCTGTAAATGTGATTCCAGTTCCAGGGCCTTCAGCAATTATCACAGCGCTTTCTGCTTGTGGACTTCCAATACACGAATTCACATTCTTGGGGTTCTTGCCACACAAAAAGGGCAGGGAAACACTTTTTAAAGAAATAGCAGAGTCTGAGAGGACTATGGCTTTTTATGAATCATCACATCGAATACTCAAAACGCTCGAAGCATTAGTAAAATTTACACCAAATAAAAAAGTCTGTGTGGCTCGAGAAATTACTAAAATATATGAAGAATTTAAGACTGGTACACCATCAGAATTGCTCGAATATTACACAAAAAATACAGTAAAACAAAAAGGGGAATTTGTTGTCATTGTCGCCTAATTTGATATAATAGAACATATGAAAAAAGCACGAATATTTTTAATTATAGGTATATGGGTGGCGATATTGCCATATTTAGGTTT
>CALQZZ010000012.1 GCA_943350065.1 Candidatus Nomurabacteria bacterium | reverse complement strand
TTGTAAGTGCTAAATTTTTCATCGACATATTTGAAATAATCAAAAACTTCATCAAAAATTTCTTGCTTAGTTTCTTGATTATTAATTTCAATAATAATGGGTGTTCCCATGATAATTTGTTCTTGTTTCATTGTATATTTAAGCTTGAGCTAAAGCTGATCCTAAAGATTGACGATAGGCTTCACTAGTGTATGAAGCACCAGAAACAGTGTCGACATTTGAGTCTTGTAAGGCAATGGCTTCACTGATTAAGTAAGGCATAGCATAATTATTTATTCTTGTTGAGTTTCCACCTCGTGGATGGTCTAGGAATTGAACATCGGCTATTTTGCCACCAGAAATAACAACCCTAACTTGCACATAGCCATATGATGCATCGACAGAGTCACCTGTATAGGTGCCATTTCTGTATTTACCAGTATTTATTACTGGTGGAGGTGGAGTAGGAGTTGGTTTTGGAGTGGGTGTTGGGGTGGGTTTTACATCAGGTTGAATAATTGGTTCTGTTACAATTTGGTTATATTGGGGAAGATTTAAAGCAACTGGTGGTTTATTTGGTCTTGGTTTTAAAGCGACAGGGGCTTCAGCTCCTAAAATACGCACATGCAATATGTATGCGCCAAAGCTAAATATTAATAATGATGATAAAATTATTTTTTTCATAAAACTTTTTATATTCTATAGATTGAAAATGAATTCTTCATGAAGTTATTTTTTAATCATCGTTTTCTGATCTATTAAAATCTTCATTTTCAATATCATTACCATGTTTTTCAAAGTTGTTGTCATCCTCAATACCACGTTTTATTGTGTTTGAAAGCATTAATAATTTTGCTGAATTTGTGGTATTTATAGATGTTTGAAATTTTTCTATAGAATTTGTGTAGTCTGTACTTATGATTAATGTTTTACCTTCTTCTATTGAAGTTTCAGCTGAAGATAATTTGCTACTTATTTGATTTTGTATATTTGTAGATAAATTTATTTTTTCTTTTTGATAACTAAGTTTTGCAGAATTTAATAAATTTTCGGCAGCTTTTTGTTTGTCGAGTACTAAAACAGAATTGTCTATAGTCTGTGATGGGGTAGATGTGTCTAATGGTATTACCCCGACATTTGTCTCTAATTTTTTATTATCAGTATTGATTTTTTTAGTAGCTTCATCTATGTTTGAAATAAGTTTTTGATTTTCTATTTTAGTATTTTCATTAAGAACTACCTCGGTTGAAAGATTCTCTAAAACACTTTTATAGGCGTTGAGTGATGCTTGAAGTCTAATATTTAAATCAGATGAATTTGCTGATTGATTCTTTTGTAAAGAGAGTTCGTTTACATTTGTATTAAATTCTGTAATTTGACTTGATATTTGATTTTGGAGGTCTAGTCTAGTGACCTCGTCTAGATTGTTATTGGAAATTAATTTTTGAGCTTCATCTAGTCGTCTTTCGACTATACGTTCTTGCCATTCAGTTTTTTCTTCTTTGGTTAAAGCAAAAACCCCAGCCACTGGTTCATTAATGTGAACTTTTACTCCATACAAAAAATCTCCGGGAATAGACCTTTCGGCTATAGTCGCCGTGCCTCCTGTGATAGCTATCACTAGTGCAATAATAAATGGAATCATATTGTTATTATACCACTAAAGACTATTTTATTGTTATCCACAGTTAACTTTACAAACTTGCCTTGATACCCCCTAGGGGGTATACTATATTTATGCATACAAATAAACAAAAACTAATACGTAGATTAAAAATAGTTGAAGGGCAGGTGAGAGGGTTACAAGATATGATAGAGAAAGATAAATATTGTATCGATGTGATTACGCAAACTTCAGCTGTGAAGCAAGCACTTTCAAATATAGAAGATGTTTTACTCGAAGGACACCTTGGTCACTGTGCTGTGAATCAGATCAAAAAAGGGCAGACAGAAAAAGCTATTGGTGAGATTTTAAAAGTTTATCAGCTTAAACGTAAATAATTTTATGCAAAGTAAAACTTACAAAATAAAAGGAATGCATTGTGCGAGTTGTGCCAGTATTATAGAGCGAACTGTGAAGAAAATCGATGGTGTCTCAGATATTTCTGTAAATCCGGGGACTGAAAGTGCAAAAATTTCATATGACGAAAGTAAGACAAATCCAGAAAGTTTAAACACGAAACTCGAAATACTCGGATATTCTTTAGTTTTAGAAAAACCACTAGCTAGAACCGTTCTAGCTAGTGCTAAAGATGAAAAGTTGGCTGAACTTAAATCAATGAAGTTAAAAATTATTTCTGCAATTCCACTCGCTGTGATAAGTATTTTTGTAATGGCTTGGGATATTTTGGCGCAATTTAAACCTGTGTACCAAATGCCTTTAGTTTGGTCGGAATTTTTTCATCATCTTTTGCCTTTGATGGCGACTTATATGCTTTTTGTGGTTGGTAAGCCTTATCTACAAGGTTTTTATCGTTTCCTTAAAACAGGCAAAGCAAATATGGATACATTAATAGGACTTGGAACCTCTGTCGCTTATTTTTACAGTTTCATGGTGGGTGCTTTTGAAGAGACGTTACTTAAAGATTTTCCAAATGTTGGTGTAATGTATTTTGATGTTACTATTATTGTCATCACTTTTATCGCTCTTGGGAAATATTTAGAAACTCGTTCAAAATTAAAGACAGGTGATGCAATAGAAAAACTTTTAAATTTACAAGCCAAAACTGCGCTCGTCGTTCGTGCAGGAAAAGAAATAGAAATTTCTGTGAATGAAGTCGTTCATGGAGATATTATTATTGTAAAACCGGGAGCTAAAATCCCAGTGGATGGAACTATTGTAGAAGGTAATTCTTTTGTCGACGAATCAATGGTGACCGGTGAACCGATGCCAGCGAAGAAAAATGTTGGGGACAATGTCGTAGCGGGGACGATAAATACGACAGGCACTTTTAATTTCAAAGCCACAAAAGTCGGCAATGAGACATTGCTCGCGCAAATTATTAAAATGGTTGAAGAAGCACAGAGTAGTAAAGCACCGATTCAAGCACTGGCTGATAAAATTTCTGCCATCTTTGTACCGATTGTTTTAGTAATTGCATTCATCACACTCGGAGCTTGGCTTTTCTTTGCTTCAGGATCACTCGGATTTTCACAAGCACTTTCATATGGACTTATGTGTTTTGTTGGCGTACTTGTGATCGCTTGCCCTTGTGCACTCGGACTAGCTACGCCGACTGCTATTATCGTCGGCGTCGGTAAAGGTGCGAAAGAAGGAATTTTAATTAAAGACGCAGCAACACTCGAGAAACTGCACAAAGTAGACACAGTGATTGTCGATAAGACAGGTACGATAACTATCGGTAAGCCGACACTCGTTGATATAGAAATTTTGAACGGAAAAGAAAAGTCAGAATTTATTTCAATAATTGCATCATTGGAAAAAAAGTCAGAACATTCTATTGCAAATGCAATCGTGAACTACTCAGTAGAAAATAAAATAAATATAGAAGAAATAAATAATTTTGAAAATTTAGAAGGAAAGGGAATTAAAGGCACAGTAAATGGAATAGAATATTTTGTCGGCAATGTGAAAATGATAAAAGAGTTGGGAGTAAGTTTTGATGCGACAAAAATAGAGCAATACACAATGCAAGGGAAGACACCGGTGATTCTTGCGACAAAAAAAGAAGTCCTAGGTTTTGTGATGGTCGCGGATGAAATTAAAACTGAATCAAAACAAGCGATCACAGATTTGCACAAACTCGGCATAAAAGTGATTATGCTCACTGGGGATGATGAGAAAGCTGGAAAATATATGGCGTCACTCGTCGGTATCGATGAAGTCGTGGCGCATGTATTGCCTGCTGATAAGCTAGCGAAGATAAAAGAATTGCAAAATAGCGGGCGCGTCGTCGCTATGGCCGGAGACGGCGTGAACGACGCGCCCGCCCTAGCCCAAGCCGACGTCGGCATTGCTATGGGCACTGGCACCGATGTGGCTATCGAGTCGGCAGGGATTACACTTTTAAATGGAGATATTTCCAAGCTCGTCAAAGCAATCAAACTTTCGAAAATCACCATGCTTGGAATTAAACAAAATCTTTTCTGGGCTTTCATATATAATATAGTAGGCATCCCGCTCGCCGCCGGCCTTTTCTATCCAATCTTCGGCTGGCTCTTAAACCCCGTCTTCGCCGGCCTCGCAATGGCATTCTCTAGCGTTTCCGTCGTGTCGAATTCACTTAGAATTAAAGTTAAGAAATTATAATTATGAAAGAAAATATTTTTAAAATATTTAATAATACAAAAAGTCGTTTTGTTGAATTGCATGATGTAAATATAGAAATGAAACCTATTCCTATGTATTTAGCAACGATGAATTGCCGTCCCGCAGTTACTTCTTTTTTGTTCCCATTTAAAAAACACAATTATATTATTTCTGTAAATTCTAAGAAAAACTTTTCAAGATACTCAATTCCTATTGATTCACTTAATGAAACTATGGTAACTGGGTGGTTTGCACATGAGTTAGGGCATATTGTTCAGTATCAGAAAATGAATCGAGGAGAATTTATTATATTTCCATTTAAATATTTTTTTAACCTTAATTTTAGAAAAAAGTTTGAAATAGAAGCGACTGACATAGCAAGAAAAATTGGATTTGGAAATGAGTTTAGTGAAGTTGAGAAATTTTTAAGAGATGATGAAAGGGTAAATAAAAAGTATCAAGAAAGATTTAAAAAGTTTTATATGTTAGATTAATTAAAAATTTATGAAAAAATACACATTACATGTTTCGGGGACACATTGCGCATCGTGCAAGATTTTGATTGAAGATATTTTGATGGATTCGACAAGCTCACCACAAGCTGAGCAAATTTTAGTTAAAAGTGCGAAAGTAGATTTAAAAAAAGAAATTGTTGAAATTGAAACTGATAGTGAAAAAACAATCGAAGAACTTGCAGAAATGCTGACAGAAAAAGTGAAACACAATAAATACACTTTTTCTGTCGGGAAAATGGAGAAGGTAAAAGAAGATAGTGAAGTTATTTGGAAAGCGATACCTATCGGTTTGGTATTTTTAGTTTTATTTTTTATGCTCCAAAAATCAGGACTTTTAAATCTCGGCATTGGCGGAAAGACGACACCAGCGACGAGTTTTATTATCGGAATCATCGCTTCGCTTTCGAGCTGTCTCGCTATTGTTGGGGGACTTGTCCTTTCTTTATCCGCCAAAGTCGCGCAGGATGACCAAGGCAATCCAAAGTCTACAAAGAAAATTTTTATCCTTTTCCACTCTGGGCGATTGCTTGGTTTCACTGTGCTCGGTGGAGTGCTCGGTCTCGTCGGCAAAGCCATCGGCATCAATTTTATTTTCTCAGCAATCCTCGGGCTCATCGCATCTATCGTGATGATTTTGCTAGGAATAAATTTACTCGGTATTATCAAGAAAAATAAATTAACATTACCGAGCGGAATATTTTCTTTCTTTAGAAAAGTCGAACATGCGACGATAGCACCACTTCTCATCGGTATTGGTACATTTTTCTTGCCATGTGGTTTCACTCAATCAATGCAAGTCTCGGCACTTTCTAGCGGATCTTTTACTTCTGGATTTTTAATTATGCTAGCCTTTGCTCTAGGTACATTGCCTGTACTAGCAGTACTTTCTTTTGGTTCTGTATCATTCGCACATTCCAAACACGCACCACTCTTTTTTAAATCTGCAGGTGTGATAGTTCTCGGTCTTGGAATTTTTGCACTCTTGGCAGGGCTCGCAGGGCTTGGTATTATTAATCCATTATTTAATATATAAAATGAATATAAATAAAATTATTTCAATAGTCGTCACGGTCGCTCTTTTAGCCGGCATTATTTTTATCATTACTAAAAGTCCAAAAAAAGATGATGGCACAGTTGGAGGTCAATCACTCTTTTCAAATGTTTCAGTAAAAGATGGTGTTCAGTATATTACGATTGATGCGACAAATGGTTATTCACCTTCAGTTTCAAATGCTAAAGCAGGAATTCCTACAAAATTAATTATGAAAACAAATGGAGCTTTTAGTTGTTCTTCTGCTCTTGTAATTCATTCATTAAATTATCAAAAAATGTTACCCCAAACAGGGGAGACAGAAATAGATATCGGCATACCAAAAACTGGCGAGCCATTACAAGGCGTCTGCGGAATGGGAATGTATAATTTTTCTGTGAATTTTAATTAATTGGTCTTCATGAAAATTTCATATAAAGGTGGTATCATTAAAGAATGAAGATTCTTTTAGTTGAAGACAATCAAAAATTGGCGGAAAATATAAAACAAGGACTCGTGCAAGAGAGCTACTCTGTCGATATTATTGAAGATGGAATTGTGGCTGAAAGACGAATTTTAATGAGTGTGAGTGATTACGATTTAGTTATTTTAGACCGGATGCTTCCAAACAAAGATGGTGTTTCTATTTGCAAAGAATGGCGTGAAAAGGGAATTATCATTCCTGTGATAATGCTCACAGCACTCGATACAGTCGAAGATAAAGTCGATGGGCTTGAAGCTGGTGCAGATGATTATTTAGCCAAACCTTTTGCCTTTAAAGAATTATTGGCTCGAATTCATGCACTTCTTAGACGACCACAATTAATTTTTCCAGAAATGCTTACTTTTGGAAAATTAAATTTAAATACAAAATCTCGTGTGGCATATTTTAAAGAAAAACCATTAGCACTAACATTGAAAGAATTCATGGTACTAGAATATTTAATGCGTAATCCAAACAAAGTCATCAATCGTGATACACTATATTCACATGCTTGGGATTTTGCTGATTCATCATTTAGTAATACGGTCGACGTTCATATTAAAAATTTAAGAAGAAAAATTAACGACAATGGAAAAATTATCCAAACAGTTCGAGGGGTGGGTTACAAAATGGAAGACAGATAGCTTTTTAATTGCTCGAATTAAGCTAACTTTTTTTTATTTTCTGACAGCTTTTGTTATTCTTTTTAGTGCCAGTTTGGTCTTATATAGAGTTTTTCTTTTCAATATAACAAATTCAATAAATGAACATGTTTTTGATTATAATCTTGCTCGTATTTTAATCGATAAAACTCAAGATATTTTACAAACGAGATTAGTAATCACAGTCCTCGTCATTTTATTATTAGTTATTTTTGTTGGGTTCTTTTTAACAAAGAAAACTCTTAATCCAATTAGAGAGTATATGAAAAGGCAAAAGAGATTTATTGCTGATGCTTCTCATGAACTACGTACACCTATTTCTATAGCTATTTCAGGTCTTGAAGTAGCATTGAGTAATAAAAATTTTAATATAGATATTGCCAAAAAAACACTTTCAAATACATTAGAAGAAATGCAAGATCTTTCTAGGTTAACCAATAATTTACTAGATGTTACTAAATACACTATTAATAGTTCATCTGTGTACGAATCTTTGCGAATCGATGAAGTTATTTCGCAAGCAGTAGAAAAAATGAAAGTTTTAGCTAAACAAAAAGATATAGAAATAAAAAATGAAATAAAAGAGCCTGCTACTATTTTAGGAAATAAAACTGAACTTACTCGTGTCATTTTTAATATTTTAAACAATTCAATAAATCACACTTCACAGAAAGGTAGTATTTCTGTTTCAGGTTGTATTAATAAAAAAGAATATATTTTTTCAGTTACCGATAATGGCTCAGGTATTTCAAAAGAAAATTTAGACAAAATTTTTGATCCATTTTTTCAAGGTGACGCATCGAGAAATAATGGGGGAGCAGGACTCGGATTAACTATTGCTAAAAAAATTATTGAAAACCATAAAGGTAAAATATCTTTAAAAAGTGAGTTAAATAAGGGTACAAACGTAATAATCAAACTCCTTATTTCTTCATAAAGACTTCATTTGATCTATATACAATATAACTATTGCTTTAATAGTCGTTTTTTTAAGCAGTAATTAATTACTAATTTAAAAATTTATTAAAAGTTAAAATAATTATAAAAGCGTCGCGCCGAAAGGACTTACGCGACGTGATTTGCAAAATCAATATGAAATATAAAAAACAAATTACAACTAGTGTCCTCGCATTGTCTTTATTAATGGTTAGTTCTTCAGTTTTTGCTGCTACAAATGTAGTACCACAAGGAGCTATAGTTAATCATGTAGAAACTAAAGCAAAAGAAACAAAAGAGACAACACGTGCTAAAACAAAAAATTCAGTAACTGGAATAGTTAGTGTTGTCAGTGCCGATGGTACAAGTTTTACTGTGACTGTAAAAAATAGAAAAACAAGTACAACAACTTCATTTGATGTACAAACAACAGCAGCAACAAAAATTACTAAAGATGGTAAATTAACTACTATGGCTGATGTCGCATTAAATACAAAAGTTATTGTTTCTGGAAAAGTAGATTCTACTACAAATACTATTTCTGCAACCAAGGTAAGATTGGTTACAAAGAAGGTGGTTATGAGTCCTTTAAAAGGAAATAAAATAGCTGCAACAAAGACTAATTAGTTAAACAAATAAAAAAACACCTATAACTAAGTGTTTTTTTATTTGTTTAGTTTTTATTATGTTATAATTAATATAAACATATATATGGAAAAACTTCCACCAAAAAAATTTAAAGTAAAAGTTGATTCTATTGAGACTATTGCAAAAGGTGTAAAAAAAATTACTTTTAAAACCAATGAGTCTTTTTGTTTTTTAGTGGCTCAATATGTGTGGGTTGAAATTCCAGAATTAAAAATCAAAGATCCAAAAGGTAATCGTCGCGCCTTTTCTATTTTTAATTTACCGAATAATGATAACAAAATTTCAATTGTTGCTAGAACCAGTGAAAGTGGATATAAACAAGAATTATTTGCTTTAAATGTTGGAGATGAAGTATATATTCATGGACCATTTGGTAGTGCTTTTGTGGCTGATTATCATAAAGATACAAATCTTATTTTTATTGCTGGTGGTGTGGGTATTACTCCTTTTATTCCAATAATTCAAAATATAAAATCTCAGTCTTTACCAATAAAGACTTTCTTGGTTTATTTAAATAAAGATAAAGAAAACACACCATTCGTGTCTGAATTAAAGTCTTTGAAAAATGGCAATTTTGATTACGAGATCGTTTATGGTGATTTTTCTTGGAATTTTGTTAAAGATTCTTGTGTTAACCTAGGAAAGGAAATTAAATGGTTAATTGCTGGTCCACAAGGCATGGTGGATCAGGTCTATTTAGAACTAGAAAAGAGTGGAATTTCTAAATTAAATATGGTTTTTGAAAATTATTACCCAACATTAAAAAATAATTTAACAAAAAAAACAATAGAAGATCAACTTTTTGTTGAAAATGTTTTTGCTAAAGCAATTCAAAATTCTACAAACCATACAGTTATTACTGATGTTGAGGGTATTGTTTTATATGCTAATAAGGCTGCTCAAGATATTACTGGTTATTCTCTTGAAGAAATTTTAGGTAATACGCCACGTCTTTGGGGAGGGATGATGAGTCATGAATATTATCTTGATTTTTGGAAGAAGAAAATGTCAGGAGAACCATTTCAAGGTGAAATAATGAATCGTAGGAAGAATGGTGAGATTTATTATGCAGTAGCGCATATTGCTCCGATTTTATCATCAGACAAGACTATTATAGGATTTGTCGGTACAGAAGAAGATATTTCGATTCTTAAAAAAAGGGAACAGGAAATCAGAGATAAATCTGTCGAACTTGATACTTTTTTTAGTACAGCTAATGATTTGATGTGTATTGCTGGTATCGATGGATATTTTAAAAGAATTAATCCAAAATTTAAAGAAATTTTAGCTTATGAAGAAAAAGATTTATTAGGGTCTACTTTTATTAGTTTTGTGCACCCAGAAGATGTTGAATATACAAATAATATTATAAAAAAATTAGCACAAGGTGAAAAAATTGTTAGTTTTAAAAATAGATTTCATAGAAAAGATGGTTCATATGTTTGGCTGGAATGGAATGCTGCACCTAATAGTGAATACTTATATGCTATTGCTCGTGATATTACAGAAGATATAAAAAATAAAGAGATTATGGAAGAAAAAAATGCTGAGCTTAAAAAAATGAATAAATTTATGGTTGGAAGAGAGTTAAAAATGATAGAATTAAAAGAAGAGATTAATAAATTAAAAAATTAGCCTGAAAAATTATTCTTATGGA
>CALQZZ010000011.1 GCA_943350065.1 Candidatus Nomurabacteria bacterium | reverse complement strand
TTCTATCGCGAAGATTTTTTATCTCTCCATTGATACGAACTTTCGCATAACCTTTACCGAGTAGGTCATAGAGTAATTGATAGTATTCACCTTTTCTTCCACGCACAACAGGAGCAAATATTTTAATATTTACTTCTGTCCAATTCACGCCCATGACTTCTTTTTTCTTTCCACTCGCCAGAAAACTTTCTGCTTTTTCTTTAACGAAATTCATGATTTCTTCATTAGAAAGTTTTTTTATTTCTGTACCACATTCTAGACAATGAGGTTTACCAATACGAGAATACAATACACGGAGGTAATCGTAGACTTCAGTAATAGTCGCGACAGTAGAACGCGGATTGTTTGAACGAGATTTTTGGTCGATAGAAATAGCTGGACTCAAACCTTCGATTTCATCCACATCGGGCTTTGCCATTTGTTTTAAAAATTGTCGCGCATACGAAGAAAGAGATTCCACGTATCGGCGTTGTCCTTCGGCGAAGATCGTATCAAAAGCGAGGGATGATTTTCCTGATCCAGACATACCGGTAATACAAATCATCTTATTACGTGGCATTTCCACAGTAATATTTTTAAGATTGTGAGTCCTCGCTCCGCGCACTATTATTTTTTCTTCTTTGTTGTTTTTCATTGTATTTATTCTTCTCCCCCTTCGCCAAGGGGGAGGTTGGGAGGGGGTGCAAAATTCAACACCCCACCTCATTCCTCCCCTTAGCTAATGGGAGGAGGAACTCAAAACCCCGAAACACCCCTTGGTTTGCCCTTGGGGTTTATATATTAATTTGTGACAATACTATAACACAAAATTAGATAAATAAAAAGCCTGTATTGCTACAGGACTTTCTAATTTGGATCTGGAAAAATTTCTTTTTCTGGAATTTTAGGTACAAAAAATTCTTTTGTTACTAAATTAAAAATCTGTAAATCATATCCAGAATTAAAACAAATAGTTTGCTTGGTAATATTATTTATTCTCCATTTTCCAACTCGTGGAATTTTAGAATAAAAAATATCTTTACTCTTGTAATAAATACAAACAAACTCTTTTGTCCCCTTAGAAAATAAAATAAGGGAATCAATCAAAGAATCTTTATACTGAACAACATGATTCCATCTTTGTTCTATATGATACTTATCATCACAAGGACATTTTTGCTCGGTTGTTTGCGCATGAGCTGGCACAGTTGTTGTTTTTATATAAAAAATCAACAACAAAAAGAACAATTTTTTCATTTTTATACATATAAATTTTTTTAAATTATAAAACTTAAAAAAATCTAAAGCAAGATATTTATTATTTCTTCTTTTTTGTCCTAGGTATTGCCGTAGGTTCTACTACTGGCACTGGGCGGGCTTTCAAAATTTTAATCTCATCACGAAGGATTGCTGCAGTCTCAAAGTCGAGCATTTTGACTGCTTCATTCATCGCTTGTTCTTTTATTTTTATTAATTTATTTGGATTCTTGGCAAAGAGTTTCGTATCGAGTTCGAGCTCGGAACGCACTGCTTTGTCGTGTAGTGTATCCATCCCCTGTGTGATGTCTTGAATCTTTTTCAAAATAGTTTTCGGAGTAATACCATTCTTTTTATTGTAAGCTATCTGTAAAGTGCGACGACGATTCGTCTCTCGCAATGCGCGCTCCATTGATCCTGTCATATTGTCTGCATACAGGATAACTCGTCCAGCACTGTTACGAGCTGCACGGCCTATCGTTTGAATGAGTGCTGTCTCACTACGAAGGAAGCCTTCTTTGTCTGCATCGAGAATTCCAATCAAACCAACTTCTGGTAAATCCAAACCTTCACGGAGCAAGTTCACTCCGACGATAATATCAAAAGCTCCGCGACGAAATTCTGTCAGGATTTGAATTCTTTCTATTGTTTTAATATCACTATGTAAATATTCTGCTTTGATTCCCTCCTTCTTTAAATACTCACTCAAGTCCTCCGCCATCTTTTTCGTCAGCGTCGTCGCTATCGCTCGGCGACCATTTTTGATTTCTTTTTTTGCTTCAGAAATAAAATCTTGGATCTGTCCTGTATAAGGCGCAGGGTGGCGCTTGGAGGAATTTTCGCTACGACCCTTTTGTACTTGCCCTTCCAAGACAGAGTGCGAATTCTGGAAAGCGCCACCCTGCGCTAAAATTGGTCGTATTTCAACTTCCGGATCAAGCAAGCCCGTCGGACGGATAACTTGCTCAACAATTTGAGCACTTTCTGTTCTTTCATAATCAGAAGGAGTCGCAGAAGTATAAATCATTTGCCCGACGCGTTCTAAAAATTCTGGAAACTTCAATGGTCTATTGTCCTTTGCACTTGGCAGACGAAAACCGTGTTCTACAAGTGTGCCTTTTCTAGATTGATCCCCTGCAAACATTCCTCCGATTTGTGGAATAGAGACATGGGATTCGTCGATGACAGTCAAAAAATCTGGATTGCCTTTTGCATCCTTTGGAAAATATGAGAGAAGTGTTTCCGGTGCTTCACCGACAGCTTTACCAGAAAGATGACGAGAATAGTTTTCTATTCCAGAACAATACCCGACTTCACGAATCATCGCAAGGTCATAAGTCGTGCGTCTCTTTAATCTTTCTGCTTCGAGGAGCTTGCCTTCTTTGTCGAATTTCTTGAGCTGATCTGCGAGTTCTTTTTTAATAGATTTTATCGCATTGTCTCTGCCTTTTGTCGTCGTGATAAAATGCTTCGCCGGGAAAATAAAAATCATTTGCTCTTCAGCGAGAATTTTTGAAGATACTGGATCTATCTTTGTAATTTTTAAAATCTTTCCACCGTCTACTTCTATCCTATACACAAAAGTTTCTGATATCGGCATGACTTCGATAATGTTTCCTATCGCGCGGAAATTCCCCGGTTCCAAATCTGCATTCGTCCTCTCGAAATGCACTTTCACTAATTTTTCCACGAGCTCTTTTCTATCTATTTTCATCCCGACATCTAAATGCAAATTCTCTTCCTTGTATTCTTCTGGACTTCCGAGACCATAAATACAAGACACCGATGCGACGATAATCACATCACTCCTCGTTAGCAAAGCTTGCGTACTCGCATGACGAAGACGATCGATCTCTTTGTTGATCTGCGCATCTTTTTCGATATACGTATCTGTCGTCGGCATGTAAGCTTCCGGCTGGTAGTAGTCGTAATACGAGACGAAATAATGCACTGCATTTTCCGGAAAGAATTCTTTGAACTCTTGTGCGAGCTGAGCTGCGAGTGTCTTGTTGTGCGCAATAATCAGCGTCGGCTTTTGCACACTTTGTATCACATTCGCCACGGTAAAAGTCTTGCCACTACCCGTAACCCCGAGTAACGTCTGCTTGTTCATCCCCTTCTTCAACCCTTCCACAAGCGCCTTTATAGCCTTCGGCTGATCACCTGCTGGTTTAAAGTCTGATTTAATTTTGAATTTATTGGCAAACATTTTGTGTTTTTAGTATAGCAAAATAAGGGTTTTTTACACCTTGACATTTTAACTATATGGTGCTATACTCTTAAGGTAATCAGAATCGTCTGAAAACAGCCTAACCACCCTTGAGCTAAATCATGGAGGAAAAAGTACATTAAAAAAATAATACACAATGTTTACACAATTAGTAGTACTTGCTATGGTCATGATTGTAGCAATCGCAGGCTTAGTTGCCTTAATCCTTTATTTTTCATCCAAAACAAAACAACGGATGGCAGAGATTGGATTAGAAAACAAGAAAGTTGACGCTAAAAATCGTCAGGAAGCTTTTGAAAGAGAAGCTAAAGAACGGGAGTATTTAAAAAATAACCCCGAAATTGCAACTGCACAATTTTGGAAGGATTTTAATTATTCTTTGTCAAAACATGCCGAAAAGAATCGACCAAATCGGCTTGATAATGACAACAAAGCAATGTTCGCACAAAAGCAAGGTGAAGCTATGGCGGCTCTTGCACTAAAAATTATCCTTGAAAAGGATTTAGTAGAAATTAAAAAAATGCTAAAAAACATTTTAGGGATAGAGTGGGAATAACAATTAAAAAACAGAAACTATGTACGAATCAATTTCAACTTACCCTTATGGGTCAACAATCTTAGCTATTATAGTAATAGCAATGATTATTAATTATGCAACAGGAAAACATGGTCTTTACCGAGTATGGTTAAGATTTATGTTTTTTACAACCATCCTTTTTACTTTCTTTCAGGAAGAAGTAGGATTAACTGTTACGAAAGTAATAGAAAATATCAAAATTAATCCTACAACTGCAGTAATAGTAATTATTTGGATGATTGTATTAACAATACATTCAATAATATCCTATCGAGACAAGAAAAAGGGATACCTTGTACCAGTAATAATGTTAATTATTACTGTAGTCTTAGTTATCGTGGTTCCAGTAGGTCCAGTACTTTGGATGGTTCCATATTTCTTAGGAATATTTACCGCAATAGGCTTACTAACTCTTGGTTAATAAGATTGTAATTAATTTTTAAAAAGCTTCACATTCGTGTGGAGCTTTTTTATTTATATATCTCATCCCTGATTTTTATCAGTTCAGAAATGACTTTTTCGTCAGTGATTTTTTGAAAGCGAGGAAAGATTTTTTCGTCCTTGGTAACTTCTTCCAAAAACATTTTTGCGGGACGATACCAAAATCTTTTTTCTGCTTTATAAACTAACGAAGTATCATAAAGCGGACGATAAATGACAACTTCGTCTTTCAAAAAATCATTTGGATTGTCAGTTTTAAAATCAACAGCTTCAGTATTAAAAGCATTCCCTATCACTTCATAAGCGCAATTATTCACACTCCCCTGTGGGTCATGTTTGTAATGATAATAAAATCCTTTTTGTGGGGGTTGCATAAGATTAGTCTGTAACATATTTCACATATTCGAGCTGAATACGCGCAATTTCGTTTTCATCGAGATGTCCCAATTTGTTTTGTAAGAAACTAATATCAGCGGCGAAAGATTGTGCGAGCAAGACAAAAGAAATAGTGGTCAAACCATTTGTTTCAGTAGGAAATATTTCAATGACGTATTTTTGTCCAACCTTCTTTTTAGAAGAAGAACACGGAGCGACGGTGACAGTCTCACCAGTCACTTGTGTCACGACGACATGCGGACGAATGCCATTTTGGATATGACCGATAGCATTGGTATTCTCGATAAGCCACACATCGCCTTTTTGAATTTTTTTATGTGTTGTTTTTTGCATGGAGAAATAGTTGCTGTTGTAGAGCAATTTGTTGCCAAAATTTGAGTTCACTAATCTTTTTGACAAGTGATTTTTTCTCAGTATTCTTTTTTGTAACAATCTTTTTCATATCTATACTATACCACAAATACCCAGGAAAGTGCAAAATCCTTTATTTTGTATAATTACTTAAAAACTCACTTTTAAATTCTTCAAATTTATCATCCAAAATACTTTGGCGGATGTTGGCGACGAGGGAGACGATGAAGTGCAGGTTGTGAGTAGAAGCTAAAGTACCAGCGAGCATTTCTTTACCATGAAAGAGATGCGCGATGTAAGCTTTTGTATACCCCGAATGAAAGCCTTCGGCTTCAGACGGGGCAGGATTTTTACAAGTAGTGCAAGTACAATCTTCTTCTATAGGTGTGAAGTCATTTCTGTATTTTGTATTTGTTATAGAAATTTTTCCATGCTTTGTATATATAGTTCCATTTCTTCCGAGGCGAGTCGGGATGACGCAGTCGAAAAGGTCTACACCATTTTCAATACCCATAAACAAATCTTCCGGCTCGCCGATACCGAGGAGGTGGCGAGGCTTTTCTTCCGGTAAAATTTCATTGCACCATTTCACCGCTGTCGCCATGTCTTCTTTTGCAAAACTTCCCCCAATACCAAAGCCGTCGAATTTCTTTCCATCTATTTCCATGTCCGCAATTATTTGTGCAGATTTTTTGCGAAGATCTTCTTCTCGTCCACCCTGCACAATTCCAAAGAGAGCTTGAGGGTATTTATTCCCCTCTTGAGGGGTGGCGAGCTTGCGAGACGGGGTGGATGAATTTTCCACCTCCCCCTGCGGGTACTCCTCAAGAGGAGAATTTAAATGCTTTTCACTCTCAAGTTTATTATGCTCTTCAAGACATCTCTTCGCCCAGGCATGAGTGCGAGAGAGAGCTTCTTCTTGATATTTCAAATCCTCTGCCGGTGAAGTACATTCATCAAATGCAAAAATAATATCCGCGCCGAGGTTGTGCTGAATCTGAATCGATTTCTCCGGAGTAATATAATGGATACTTCCATCGAGATGAGACTTGAAAGACACACCATCATTCCCTATCTTCGCTAGGCGTGGCGCATCAGAGTCATCAAATCTTTCTGGAATCATTAGTGACGGGTCAGTAATTTTTACTACTTTTGAAATATCTTTTCCATACGCAGCACCGAGGGAAAAAACCTGGAAACCACCAGAGTCGGTCATAGTCGGTCCGCTCCAATTCATAAATTTACCGAGGCCTCCAGCTTTCGCTACAACTTCATCCCCTGGTTGTAAAAATAAATGGTACGTATTCGCTAGGACGACTTGCGCACCAGCATTTGCGACGGCTTCGGGTGTGAGGGATTTCACTGTCGCCTTTGTACCGACAGTCACAAAAGCCGGAGTAAGAATATCTCCGTGTGGAGTACTTAACACTCCAACTCTACCTAAACTATCTTTTAATTTTTTTTGTATAGTAAATTTCATAAGAACCTCACCCTACCCTCTCCTTATTAAGGAGAGGGTTAAATTGAAACTTCAACAAATTTTAATTGTTGCACGTTTACAGGACTCACTAAGATTGCTTTCTGGAAAGAATCTCGTGGATCAGAAACTATTGTAGCGACAGTTCCCAAAACATAATGATTGATTCCTGGTAAATCTATTTCAGTGCCGACATCGATAACTAAATCTCTAGGCAAGATAATTTCAAAATTACCTCCTCCACGACCGACAGCTGAAATAGTAATATCTTTTCCACTAATTGTGACTTCTGTATTTTCTTTCGGACTTGAAAATAAAATTACATTTGCAGAATTCGCATAAACTTCGGAAATTTTCCCAATTGGAATATTTCCAAAAGCAAAAACAGTCTCACCTACTTTTATACCCTGATTACTTCCAGCATCAATTACTAAAGTATCATACAAAGATCTATTTGGTTTCGCTAAAATTCCAGCTAAAACAAAATTCATATTTATAGCTTTTCTACCTAAAACATCTTTCATTTGATTATTTTCAGCCACCAAAGAATTGTAACTAGCTTTGTCGGCTTCATTTTGAGCTATTATATTTCTTAAGTCCTGATTCTCATTTATTAATGTTTTCTTAGAATGAAAATTAATACTAATATTTGAAAAACCACTACCTATAAACTGCCCAAAAATAATAACAGGTTTAAAAACTATATGAGCCGCAGAAGATAAACCACTCCAAACCCCAACACGGAAATAAAAAAGAATAACAATAATAAAAACTATTACTGAAATTTGCTTATACTTCTTTATTTTTTTATTTTTATCTAGGAGGTAGGTCATCTTGATTGCCTATTAATACATCGCGATAATTTTCTATATCATCTAAAATAATTCCTGTACCACGAGCAACAGCAGACAATGGATCATCGACAACATAAACTGGAATTTTTAAAACATTTTGCAAAAGAGTATCTAATCCGTGAAGTAATGCTCCACCACCAGAAAGTACTACACCCCCACGCATAATATCTGAAAGAATTTCTGGTGGAGTAGTTTCTAAAATATCTTTTACACCATCGACGAGCTCAGCGACAGATAGAGAGATAGCTTCACGAATATCTGAATCAGTCACGACGACTTCACGAGGAAGTCCTGTGAGCAAGTCTCGTCCACGAACATAGCTTTCCATATATTCACCTTGGATTGCAGAAGCGATAGCCATCTTTACTGACTCTGCTGTCTTCTCCCCGATGAGTAATTTAAATTCATCACGCATATATGAAATGATATCGTTATTCAATTTATCTCCAGCAATTTTCAAATTTCTAGATTTCACAATTCCACCGAGCGATATAACTGCGACGTCTGTAGTTCCTCCACCAATATCGATAATCATAGAACCGACTGGGTCCTTGATAGGTAGACGAATTCCAATAGCAGCTGCCATCGGCTCCTCTACCAAAAATACTTCTCTCGCTCCGGCAGACTTCGCTGCATCGTAGACAGCCCGAGTCTCGACATTTGTAGTTCCAGACGGAACACCGATGACGACACGAGGACGTAAAAACTTTTTAGACATTTTGTCTGCTTTATTTATCAAATATGAAAGCATTTCTTCTGTGACTTCGAAATCAGAAATAACTCCGTCGACAAGTGGACGCACAGCGCGAATATGCCCTGGTGTTCTACCAAGCATTTGTTTCGCTTGTGCGCCAACAGCGAGAACTTGATTCGTCTTCACATTCACTGCGACGACAGAAGGTTCATTGATCACAATACCCTGACCTTTTAAATACACGAGCGTATTTGCTGTGCCGAGGTCGATACCGATATCATTTGAAAACATTTTGTAAAATTTTTTTAACATTTTTATTTAAGAGTTTTTATCAATTCATCTAAACTTACAATACTGCCTTTTTCTTCTGTTCTTTTCTTTAATTCAATACCACCTTCTTTTATACTTCTTTCAGAAACTACTGCTCTATATGGCATACCAAGTAAATCTGAATCTGCAAACTTCTCTCCGACAGACATACCATTTCTATCATCAAAGATAACTTCGATACCACTAGAAATTAAAGCATCATAGACATTGTTAGCCTCTTTTGTAACATTCTCACTTTCTCCCAAAGAAAGCAATTGAATTTTAAATGGAGCAATACTTTCAGGCCAGATTATACCTCTATCATCTGATAAAACTTCGACGACTGTACCCATAAGACGAGTAAGCCCAATACCGTAACTACCCATAACTACAAGGTTTTCTTCGTTATTTTCATCTTTAAATTTTAAATCAAAAGGGGCTGAGAATTTTGTACCCAAAGAGAAAATATTACCAACCTCGATAGCTTTTCTCTCAACTAGTTTTTCTTTTTCTAAACCTAAGTCTTTTAGAACTTCGTCTGTATAGACTTCTTGGTTTACAGCTACAGAAGTCGCCTCATCTACATAGACAGTATCTTCTCCAGCAGAAGTTAAAGTTTGGAATTCATGAGAAAACTTTGAAAAAGTTCCACCTGAAGCAAATGTCATATAAGTCAAATGACCGATACCAACTTTTTGAAAAACATTTTTATAAGCTATTTTAGCTTTTTCATAAAATTCATTATGTTCTGTTTCATTTTTAGAAAAAGAATATAGGGCCTTCCAATAGAATTCTCTACCTCTCAATATTCCTGATTTACTGCGAGTTTCATTTCTAAAAATATTTTTAAAATCATAAACATAAACAGGTAAATCTTTATATGAATTTACATACTGTTTTAAAATATTTGAATGGGCTTCTTCGTTTGTAAAAGACAAGCCGACTTCTCCACCATTTTTTAATTTTGTTTTAAACCAATTATCTACTATTTCATCATCCCATCTGTTCGTTTTTTCCCAAACTTCTTTGGCTTGAATAATAGAAGTGCGCATTTCCATACCACCGATCATATTCATTTCATCTCGGACTATTTGTTCTATTTTATTTATAACTCTCAAACCTAGTGGTAACAATGTATATACACCAGCCATTTCTTTGTATATAAATCCACCTCTTATCAAGAGCTCAGCATTCTTAGCGACCTCATCTGCTGGAGCTTCTTTTCTTGTTTTTGAAAAAAGTTTTGATTGTCTCATATCTCTCATACTACCCTAAAAACTCAAGCTTTGCAAAACCTCAGGAAATTTGCAAAAAATTAAAATTACTGCTAATATATAAACACCTGTCTAGAGATGGGTTTTTCTTTTCTAGATGAATAATAGGCTTTTAAAATAGCCTGTTTAAGTCGCAAGGTAAATTATTAATTATAAATTAAACAGATATAAATACATGTCAAAAAACGAAATAGTAACAATAGAAAAAATGTTCGAGGCCGGAGCTCATTATGGATACTCAAAGACACGAAGACACCCTTCTGTTTCTTCTGCTATCTTTATGACCAAAGCTAAGACAGATATCATCGACTTAGAAAAGACAGAGACAATGCTCAAGGAAGCTTGTGATTTTATTAAAGACCTTGGTTCTAAAAATAAGGTCGTTCTTTTTGTCGGTACAAAGCCAGAAGCTCGTGAAGCAATAAAATCTGTTGCTGAATCTATAAACATGCCATACGTCATCGAAAGATGGATCGGTGGATCAATCAGTAATTTCGGAGAAATCAAAAAAAGAATCGCTGAATTAGAAAATTACAAAATTGACAGTGAAAAAGGTGAACTCAATAAATATACTAAAAAAGAAAGATTGATTCTTTCAAAGAAAATGGAGAAACTTTCAAAATATTACTCTGGTATGATCGGAATGAAAAAAATCCCTGATGCTCTTATCATTATTGATGCTAAAAAAGAACATATTGCAGCTACAGAAGCTAGAAAAT
>CALQZZ010000010.1 GCA_943350065.1 Candidatus Nomurabacteria bacterium | reverse complement strand
TGACCATCAGCCTGAATATACTGAATTAACCAAGATTCAATATCAAAAGCGGCAGAAATATTAAATTCTTCATCTGTAATAATATGAATATCTTTTAATTTTCTTCTTTCTGGATTTTCAAAATGTTGTTTACTTCTATAATATGCATTTACAGTTTGACCTATATAAATTTTTTTTTTATCTTCAATAATATATACAACAGGCCAATTGTGACCAAATTTATATTCTTTTATTTGACTAAAATCTTCTTTGTTAAAAGGAAAAGTTTTTATTTCAGACATAATTATAATTGAGTATATTTAGTATGTTTTCCTTTAGCTTTTTTTATAGGATATTTTTTACCATTCTTTTGCATCTTTAACATGAAAGCTTTTTCAACATCAATATCTAAATCGTTAGAAAGCAATAAAACCCAGTAAAAAACATCTGCCAATTCTTCAGCAATATCTTTTTTATTTTCTTTTATGTATTTTTTAATTTCTTCAGGAGATTTCCATTGGAAATGTTCAAGAACTTCACTAGCTTCGAGAGATAAAGAAATAGCACAGTCTTTGGGATTGTGAAATTGTCTCCAATCACGGGCATCTCGGAAGTCGTTAATTACTTTAGTTAGAGCTTTAATTTGATTCATAACCCCTAAATTCTACCTTATTTTTAAGGATTCTACAATCAACCCCGTTAGGTAATTACATACCTAACGGGGTGAACCAATTAGATAATTTGCATACCTAACGGGGTGAATCCATCCCCTTTTTCACCCTTCTTCGCCAAGGCTTCGAACGGGCAAGGCACCTTGTTGACTAATCTTACTGGTTAGATTATAATGTATTTACAAAGCGCCGAAAGGCTCCGAGAAAGCCCCCGTAAGGGGGCTTTCGATTTTCTACACAAAAAGTGAAACGAAAAGTTTTTCTACTTTATCTTAAATTTTATTTTAACCATATCGCCGTCAAAGATTCCTTCTTTTTGGCGGACGAGTTTTTTGACACAGAGTAGATAGCTGGCGTCCCTTTTACTAGGCAAGAGTGATGCATCCCAAGACGTGCGCCCGATAGTGGCATATACTTTTACAAAACCACGAGTATACACATCTCGAATTTGTTTAGAGACTTTTTGGTCGAGATTCACAAAATGCCAGCCCCCATCCCCTGCCACGGCAGGTAAACCCGGCCATCGCCACACTTTTGCTTGTGTATTGAAATTCTTTGGCATATCAAAATTAGAGCATTTTAAACCTTTAAATACAAGAAAAAGTAACTCCAACTATATGCTTGACGCTATCCGAACGTTCGTATATAATAGCTATATCACTATGAAAGAGACCCTTATGCAGATACGTCTGCATCGGGGGCTTTTTCTTTTTAACCTCTATTTGAGAATTTATGATAATGCTCATTTAAAAACAATATCTCAGTATTTTTATTTCTTAAAAGAATAGAACACTTACTTTCATCAGGTGACACAATACAACTCATTGATTTATTTTCTTTTAAAAATTCGACAAGGCAACCAAAGTCACCATCGCCAGTAACTAAAATACAAGAATCTAAAGATTTAGTATAAAAATCTGAAACAGCTTTCAAAACTAGCTCAGCATCACAATTTCCTTTTATTTTTTCACCGACAGATATTGTTTGTTTAAAAACTAGAATATAGCCACATTTTTGTAAGTGTTCGTAAAACTTTGCACGTTCTGGAACAAGTCCAATAAATAAATACACAAATTGTGGATTGTATTTTTGACGAAGCCAGCCTCTGAATTTTTTATAATCAATTTCAAAACCAAGCTCTTTGGCAGATCTGTATAAATTATTCCCATCTATATAGATATTGATTTTATTCATACGTAAATTATACTAAAAGATTACCAAAAACATCAAATTTTCCTACTATCATACGCCCAGTGGAGGAGGGCTTGGCGTTGTCGGGGGCGGCAGAAAATGTCCCCTGCTCGGCAGTTTTTCTCTATTTGTGCAGTGTGCCTTTGAATCATCCGCCAGCGTTTTATTTGTCGCGCATCTTCATCGGGAATTCTGCGTCCCATATAATATCGGCAGTACCATTGAAACCAGCCGCGCGGGTCCATAGGATGAATCCATCCATTTTTCTTCCAGGTTGATAAAGACTGGCTCGCATCAACGCCGAAATAATTTATTTTTTTATCATGATGGTGTGGAGAAAGTTTCGCACGAGTGAACCATTCTTTCGGGAATTCCTTTTTACAATCAGTGAGGTAGCGGCCGCCAAAGACGCCCAAGGAAAGCATTTGCTTGGGCGTCAGGTCTGGCTTGAAATCTGGATCGAAATGTTTACCCACGGGCTCAGTCAAAAAGTATACGTACTTTTTCTGCATTTCGTCATTCACTATTATTTTTTTCTTTTTGAAAGGCATACTTTACCCCGTTAGATAATTTTTAAGTCGACTTTTAATATATCGTTTACCCCAAGCTGTTTTTAAATATTTTTCTCTATGTGTCGCGTCTTGCTGATTTAAACAAGCTTCGTAATATACTAATTCTACAGGTAAACGATTTTTTGTGGAAGTAACTTTTCCATTATTATGTTCTTTAAGTCGACTTTTTAAGTCACTAGTGTAACCAGTGTAAAATAATTTATCTTTTTTGCTTTTTAATATATAAGTGTAATACATATCTAATGGGGTTAATCTAACGGGGTGAAATATAATAAACCAAAACTGCTAAATTCCCCCACCATGAAACAAATGAGAGCATAAATGAAAAGATTATTTTATTCTGCCAAGACTGCGGCAAGAGTTCGGCTTGCCTGCCTTCTTTTTCACGATTGAGTAAAAACGGACTCACCGAAAAAGAAAGGAAAATTCCATTCAAAAGCATGATAGGTACAGAGATAACATGGAAAAGTAAAATGCCAGTAAAAGGCACACCACGATAGAAAAATATTCCACCAATAATGACGAGTAGCATTCCAATCCAAATTAAGGGTTTAGTGACTTTGTGTGTACGAGTCGTTGCTTCAGTCCAATACGCTGATTTACGGCCCAGGAATCCGTGCAAATCTATCACCGTCACTGCACCGAGCCCAATAATAAAACCCGCTAAAATTATAAATAATGATATTGTTTGCATATTATTTATTTAAAAAATAAACTGTTAATTGTAAAATTGTCGCAAAAGAAACCCAAAGAAGGTATGGAATTTGAATATAAGTAATCCATCGAACGTGTGGGAAAATTGCAATCATCATCCAGATAATAGTACCGAGAACGAGCAAGATGTCGAGTGATGCGAGTGTAGTATTCTTCAATCCAAACATCAACGGAGAGTAAAGAAGATTAAAAATTAAATTTAAAATAAATGGCAAAGCCACTATGAATGGAATAGTCTTCTCAAAAGCCATCATGAAAACTTTCCCGAAAGAAATGAAAATTAAAATATAAAGAAAACTCCAAACCGGACCAAAGAGATATGATGGTGGCGCCCAAGACGGCTTTATTAAGCTTTGGTATGATTCATATGTTTTCATAAATTTATCCGATTAGAAATTATTAATAGCACCAATTATCAAAAAAATAAAAAATAAATACAGGGACATTAAAATAAAAACACTGTGAATTACATACAGAATAGCTGGATTTATTACGAAAATCTTTTTATAAAATCTAACCAAAACAAAACTTAATGTAGGTATAACTAAAAGTGCATAAATTATTGTAATAAAACCAGGTATGTTATTTTCTGTGAAAAAACTTTCAGGAATTAAAAAAGGGCTTCCATAAAATACACACCAATAAATAGAATAAGTTAAAAGCATAAAAATAGCTTTACCCCACCATTTATCTGTATGAAAAGTTTTTTGGATCCAAAGTACCATCCCATTAGAAAATTTAATTAATAAAGTTTAGTTTTTACTTATGCCCGCTGATTTTCTAACGGGACAAGTCTTCTTAATTATAACTTATTTATATGTCTCTTTCCAACAATAAAAGCTAAAATACAAATAGAAAAAACTATTAAAATATCTTTAATTTTAAAACCAGAATTTATTGCAGAGGCCGTTTGGGATGCAGACTCAGGGTTTAAATGTATTAAGGTCGCACCTTGAACTCCTTTAAGGAACGACCTTTTAAATACAGAATTCGTTAAGGTTGGTCCTTTAACAGCCAAATTCTTAAGGACCGACCTTTGGGATTCAGAATTCAATTCAGAAATATTTTTTTCTTCTAGGTTTTCTTTTTTATCATCATCCTTTTTATTTAATATTGATAAAACACTACCACCACTAGAATGATGAGGTTTTTCTTCTGCTTTTTCAGCTAGGCTAGTGCCATCAAAATTCACAGGAAAAGTTTTCTCAAAGCTTCCATTACCATCTTCATCGGCTTTTAATACATAATTATTTTCAGGATAATCTGGGCCAATATTTATTTCAGTATTTGTATTCAAAGTCTGTAATGGTACAAGATTCCAAGAAAAAGAATTTGTAATGTCATCATTGTTTGCCACATTATCAATATTCAAGCTATACCCTCCTGTATCGGTAGCACGATTCACAATTCGATAATTTTGCCCATCTGGCAAGAAGGCATATTTTACATCATCAAAAATATCATAGGATACTCCTAGAACTCCATACTCTATATCACTATCAGTATTCAATCCTGTATGATTCCCCAAGCTATCATAAATATCGAGTGTTGCTGGGCTGTGGACAGATACAGTGTGCCCAGAAGTCTTACAATCACTCACATCAGACAAAATCACTGGTGAGCTCGGTAAATCAGCACCCGTGAGAATAGCCAATACATCCTGCCTCAATCCATCCGCTGAAGGCAAATCCATATGTGAAATATTTTTCACAAAATATTCATTGAGAGCATCGACACCAGTAGAAGAAGACAGTGGCACAGTCTCATCCCCATTCGTATATGAAATAATTACATCGTCTTTCCATGTCAGTCCAAGGTGTGTCCAATCTCTCTTCTTCCCCACTCGTATTTTGCCAATCGTTTTCGTCTTGCCACAACCAGCAAAATTGTACACATCTGTATTTAGTAAATTTAAATTGTCTGTATCATTATGCAAACTTTCAGCCGGTGTAAACATTGTCATATTGCGTCCTTGAGTATTCATAAAATCTTTCGTCTCAGAATAATTTAAATTATGCACAGGATTATTTTTGGCATTTATCACATAAGATCCATTATCATTAATATATTTTTCACTCGGTAAAAGATCAAAAACCCCTGGCATATTTTGAGAAATATATTTTACTCTATTTGCGCTTAAAAAAGGAACATTAAATCTTTTTATTCCCATATCATCTCCATAGGTCAGGACTTTATAAGCTTTCGGTGCGCCGAGGTGCGGAGTGCCTATGAAGACAAGCTTGTCGATTAGGCCGGCGCCGTGATCAGCAATGTATTTTTTCGTGACGAGTCCACCCATGCTGTGAGCCACAATATCTACCTTGGAGGCGCCGGTCTGGGAGAGGACGGCAGCGATTTTGCTGTCGAGCAAAATCGCTGCCTCCGCATCATCTTTTCGCCAATCATATGGAAAGACAAACAAGTCAGTATTTTCTACATAGCCACCATTGGTCAATTCATTTATCAATCCATCAAAGCTATGTGAGACACTATTTATTCCAGGCAGAGTGACATTGATACTACGAATAATATCTCCTACTTGTATTGGCTTAGCTGGGTCTTCAGTGCCATCTGGTCGCAAAGCTAAATCATTTAAAAAATCATCAGAAATCGATGTTATCAACGCATTAATATTCGGCCACAATTCACCCATGTCACCAAAATTTTTATTTAAATATGAGCCCATAATTCCGGGTATCAATATCACTGGATTATGAGAGATGAGTGGATCAGTAATCTTAAAAGGAATAAAGTCTACATTATTCGAAACACCATTACCGAGCCCAGATGGATTCAAATCTGGATGGTATGGCCCAGTAGCATCACCCCAATAATTATTGATAGCATTTAGCACCGCTGGGCTATAATTTCTAATTCCTAAATAATCAAAATTTTTAATCGTGCAGTTTTGAATATTAGCGGTGACTAGACTATTTCCAAAAGTAATAAATGCTGACCCTGCCCCAGTATCGAATAATGTATTATAAGCACTCACACTCGAAGGATTATTCAAATAATCATTACTATCATAAAAAGCGATACAAGAATCTTCTGGACAATTTTTAAAAGTCGAATGATCAACCAATAAATTACTATGATTCACCACATCGATCGCATCGTCCCAGCTACCAAAAATATCTTCGACATTTAAATGATCAGCTATTAGAAAACTATTACCATAAACATAAAAAGCTCCATGTTGTAAAACATTTTTAACCGAAGAATTATTGATCGTGAGGCTACTATCCTCAAAAATCTCAATTGCATATTGAGCAATATCTTGAATCGTAATATTGTCGACAGCCATAGTACTGTGATTATAGGCCGACAAGACATCGCTAGTAATATTCTGTGCTGTCACAGTGTTTACCACAATATGACTGTTGTTATAAAAGTTTATTCCTGTATTACTCTCGTACATATCAATATTTTGTAAATTTACATCTGAATTATTGGTCGTCAAAATATCTGTAGCGTATCGCAAATTCACATAAACAAAAGAAGAGCTATGTGAGTCATTAAAATAAATACCACTCCAATCATTTTTGCTTGGAGTGGTACTGTCGGCATCTTCATTTGTATCACCTGCTATTGAATCATCTAAAATAGAAGTGAAGGTTATTTTATTATTTATATTTCCATTAGCGATAATGTCCCCGGCCACATTAAGACCCGAATAACTTTCAAATTTCACTACGACACCTGGCTCGATAGTGAGTGTGGTACTGGGGGCAATATATAAATTTGTACTCACAATATATGGACTCTCTGCGACAGTCCATATAGTATTGGAAGTAATATCGTCAGTCACATTCGTACCAGCCAAGGCATAATGAGCTGAAAAATAAAAAACACTAATAAAGCTAGTGATAAAAATAAACAACAAACGGAACCGTTTAATTGAGTACATTAATATAAATTATAATATTGAGATTTTACTTTTTCAAGATATATTGTGGAAAACTCAAATCTGAGCAAGGACTCCCCTTGCTCAGATTTACATTCGCTCTGGGAGAGTGATACCGAGGAGATAAAGGCCGTTTTGCATTACTTGGGCAACTGATTTAGTGATAGCTAAATTATAATTCATATTTGGATTAGCTTCATCTATAATCTGAGTATGTGCATACCAGCTATTGAATGATTGCGCTAATTCACACAAATATGTCGTGACATAATGTGGAGCCCAGTTGGTGATAGAATTTTCGACGACTTCCGGAAAACGAGCAAGTATTTTTTCTACATCTGAAATCGGCTCCTCAAGGCCAGACCTTGGGACTTCTTTAAGGTCTGGCCTTTTCCCGCCGAACCCTGCTTTTTCTAAAACAGAATTTGCACGGACGCCAGTGTATTGTAAATACGGACCTGAATCCCCTTCGAAAGAAAGTGAAGTCTCTGGATCAAAGTCGATATTTTTCCCTGCTTGAGCACGGAGAATAGCGAACTTGAGTGCGCCGACGGCGATAGCTTCTGGATTCTCACGCGTGTCGACAGTATCTCTATCTTTTGTACGTTCAGAAACTTCAGCAAGGACTGTCTCTAAAATATCAGCAACGAGTGGAACTCCCCCGAGACGTGAAGACATTTTTTGTCCTTTGAATGTCATACGTCCATGTGTTCGGTGAACACTTCTCTCTACCCAGCTTTTATTTATTTTTTCTACAGCATCGAGAACGACAGCGAAATGAGAAATCTGTTGATGGTCTGTTATAAAAATAGAAAGGTCTGGATTATATTTTTCAAATTTTAAATCGAGCAAACCTAAATCTTTCGCTTCATAAGTAGGATTACCTTGGCTGTTTATGAATACTGCAGTATTTATGTATTTTTTTGTTTCTTCTGGAATATAAACGACAGCACCTTCACTTTCTGTAAAAATAACAGGGGTGTTTTCTAAAACCATTTTTTTACCTATGATGCCGGCTTCACTTTCATAAATATATCCATCAAATTCTGAACCTAAACGTTTTGTAATATTTTTAAAATATTCCATATTGAATTCTTTACAAGCGACAAAAGCCTTGAATTCTGGAGAGTCTTTTTCAGCATATAGGTTATCAGCAATTTCTTTTACACGAGTATGGATAGATTCGTCTTCATCATATCTCTTTGTACCTTCTACATAGGCATCACCTAATGCGACGATATCTACTGGTTTAAAAACTTGACCATCAATTTGTTTTTCTAAGATTATAAAAATTGCTTTAGCTACTCCGAGAGAAATATCAGACGGAAAAGAAATGGCTTTTACTTCTGCACCAGAAAAATGTGCGAGTCGAGTGATAGATTCACCGATAGCATTATTCATCATATGCCCGACGTGAAATGGCTTGAACAAGTTCGGACTAGAATGTTCAACTAAAATTTTCTTTCCTTTATTTAAATCTGAGGATCCGTATTTATCAGCTAAAGTTATTATATTCGCTAATTCTTTTTGAAAATATTCTTTTGAAACATAGAAATTTATAAACCCTGCGCCGGCAACTTGAATCTCAGTAACCTGAGATTCATCCTGAGCTTGTCGAAGGATCTCAGAAATTTTTTCTGCAAGTTCACGTGGATTCATCTTTAATTGCTTTGCACAAACCATCGCTACATTCGTTGAATAATCTCCATTCTTAAAATCTTCCGGATGTTCCACGACAAAATTCACCTCGCCTATTTCGAGTTTCTTCAAAGCATCTTTTATTAATTCTGCAATTTTGTTTTTTATAGCCATATTATTTTCTACCAGTTGAACCATATCTACCCTCTCCGCGAACAGATTCTGAAAGTTCATTCACCTCCTCTATCTCGCCTATTACGACAGGAGTGATGACTAATTGAGAAACTTTATCTCCTACTTCGATAGTATATGATTTATCGGACAAATTAACCAGATGTGTGTTGTATTCACCTCTATACCCTGCATCATATACCCCACCCATGACTTTGAGCCCTGCTTTTGAAATACTTCCCTTGTCCATAACAAAACCTCCGTATCCTTCAGGAAATTCTAAAGCAAAACCATGATTTAAAATAACATGTTCCATAGGAGCCAAAGTAACATTTTCCATAGAATACAAATCCATACCCACATCCCCCGGGTTTGCATAACTAGGCAATTTCGCACCTTCTTTCAATTTTTTAATCTTAAACTGCATGTTTTCATTGTACATAATTATAGGAAAAATAAAAACCCGAGATGACTCGGGTTTTTTCTATTGTTCAACTATTTTTATATGTCTAAAAATTTCATCTACTATTTGTTTATGAACTTCTTCGATAGTTTGGTTTGCATTAATGACTAACCAGTTCAAATCTTTAGCAAGTTCCAAGTGCACCTGACGAGCAAAATCTGTTTTTTCTTTATCATTTTCAAAATGATGAACATCTTCTACACTTTCCATAAAACGTTCTCCATCCAAAAGAATAGAAACGTCAAGTATTATCAGACCTTCATTTTCTTCCAACAAATATTCTTTCGGTACACCATCACACATACCATAAGCAATACCGGTTCCAGTATACATTTCACCAATGACAATATCATTTTCAGTAAAAATCGATTCTAAACGTGGTTCAAAATCTCTTCTATTGCTTGCACATAAAGATTGAAATATTGCTGGAGTTAAATTTTCAGGGTTTTTAGCTTTTAAATATCGGTGAATTCTAGGACCTGTAGGTTCTAAGTCATAAATAGGATATTTTAATGTAAAATACTTTAAACCTTTTTCTTTTAAAAGTTTTTCCAAAAGAAGCATCTGAGTTGTTTTACCTATATTGGTAATACCCATAATTGTGACAAATAAAGCTTTTTTCATGTTTTTTATTTTAAAGATTGTTTTTATTAAAATAACATAATAATCTATTAATAACAATCTACTTCCCTCTCAAAACTTTATCCATCTTTTGTGCTATTTTAATCATATCTTTTTCTTTTTTACCTATTGTAGTCTCTGCACAAGTACCGAGTCGAATACCAGATGGATCCATAACAGAACGTGTGTCCCCTGGGACAGTATTCATATTTACTATTATCCCTGCTTTTTCAAGCTTTTTACTAGCATCACTACCTGTCACACCATTTGAAGAAAAAGTATCCATCAATATCAGATGTGAATCAGTACCACCAGAAACTATTTTCCATCCGAGTTTTTGTAATTCTTTTGCTAATGTTTGCGCATTTTTAATAACTTGTTTTGCGTATTTTTTAAAGGCGGGAGTGTCAGCTTCTTTTAGTGCAATCGCAACTCCGGCAATGTTGTTTTCATGTGGACCACCAAAGAGTCCAGGGATTACCATCTTATCTAATTTTTTATCAAAACCACGTTCATCTTTTTTTACAAAAAGAATTGCTTGTCTCGGACCACGGAGAGATTTGTGAGTTGTAGTCATCACACTGTCTGCATATGGAAATGGAGATGGATACACTCCCCCTGCTACGAGTCCTGCAAAGTGTGACATATCGATATGTAATAATGCTCCCTTTCGGCCCTGCTCAGGGTAAACCACTTTATCAGCGATAGATCTAAATTTTTTAAAATCAACGACACGTGGATATGCGGTAAAACCAGCGACGATAATGTCTGGCTTTTCTAGCATTGCCAATTTTTCAATTGCATCATAATCGATGACTTCTGTTTTTGGATCGAGTTCGAATTGAATCGGTTTCCAAAGTTTACCTGTCATAGAAAGTGGATGTCCGTGTGTGAGATGTCCACCAGAAGTTAATTTCATTCCCATTATTTTTCCACCGATAGGTACGAGAGCAGAATATAATGCAAAATTCGCAGGACTTCCGGAAAGAAGCTGAACATTCACATGCCACGCATCTGGTTTTAATTTAAAAAGTTTTAAAGCACGATCAATAGCGAGAGTTTCTACTTTATCGATAATTTCATTTCCTCCGTAATATCTTCGTCCTGGATACCCTTCTGCATATTTATTTGTGAGCACTGAACCGAGAGCTTCTAGAACATCTTTAGAAACATAGTTTTCTGAAGCAATAAGATTAATAACGCTTTTTTGACGCTTAGCTTCTAATTTTATAAGTTTTTCGATTTGTTTGTCTTTCATCCGCCTAAACTTTC
>CALQZZ010000009.1 GCA_943350065.1 Candidatus Nomurabacteria bacterium | reverse complement strand
AGCTAAAATGGAAATTTGTATATTATTAAACATCTCTCTATTACGTAAAAGATACAAGCCATATAATATAGACAAAATAAACAAAGCATAAAATGCTATGGCCGGATATCCACCAGATACACCCGTATCATAATAAATATTATGACCTCTATCCGCCCAAACTTCATAATTATATGCGGAAAGGGCCATTTTAGGATTTAAATTTTCCTGAAAAGCTATCATATAATTCTCAGGACCATAACCAAAATATGGATATTTATCCATTGATTTTTGTGAAATCTCATCAAAGACAAAGCGTGTTCCGGAAGCTACTTCTGTAAATTTTTGATGAAGTTTTGTATTAGGATTTATTAATTGAATCCATACAAAAGAAAAAACTACGACTCCAAAGACAATTCCTAATCCGCCCAAAATTCTTAAAACCTTCTTTTTTGAAATAAATAAATAAAATACCAACGCTAAACCTACACTGACAATGAGACCAAGTATCGCCCCACGAGCTACACCAAAAAGACTGTCCCCAGTCATAAACCCATGAATATTTATAAATAATGGTGAGAATAATATGACAGCTAATTTAGTTATCAACCATCCCTTTTTTTCTATAAAAGTAGATTTAGAAGTTAGAATAAAAACACCAAAAGCTAAGACAAACATCAAATAAGGAGCAGCCAAAGATGAGTTACCCATCAATCCCCCACCGGAACTATTCTCTAAAAATGGAATCCAATCAAATCCTTGGTTTCCAAATAAAATAGAAAGTCCCAAAATAAAACCTCCATTAATAAACCAATGCATTAATTTATATAAATAACTAAGACCATTACGTTTTATTAAAGAAGCGACAATTAAAGCAAAAAACAAAGAGTGATATAAGGTTAATAATCCTGTTCCTCTACCGATTGATGACCAAAATGCTAAATGTGGATTCACTGCCACAATACCTGAAATTGTCATCCAAACAATGAAACCAAATAATGGTAAAAAATATAATAAGGTTTTTTTATTTAGTCTATATGATGGATCAATAATAAGAGCATAAATCCAAAAAGCTGTCAGTATTTCTACTAAACCATAAAATAAAAAAGTTTTAGGTCCAGTATAAGGATAAAAAGTAACACCAATATAAAAAATTGGTAAAATAAAAACTAATAAATAACTTCCGTATTTCAATATATCATTTATTTTTTTAAGCATAGCTAGATTATACAATTTTAAATAACAAAAAACCACTCATTTCTGAGTGGTTTTTTGTTTACCCGTCCATAGCTTTAGGCGATGGAGGGAATACTTTTTAAGGTGTATTAGCCAGAAATCGTCACTTAACTTAATTAAGAATTCTTAGTTTAAAACTAGAATGCTGCGTTAAGATTAAGAGCTGACAATCCAGATGTGATTGTAGAACCAGTACCAGATGTAGTTGTACCGTAATTAATTACAGTAGCTTTCATCATAGTAGCACCAGCATTAGCACCACGTAGAACAGCTGCAAATGTGAATGTACGAGCTGATCCTGTAGGAATTGCGTAGTATGTGCCAGAAGCATCATCACCACTAACTGTTGAAGGATCAACTGTTACACTTGTCAACGCAGATGTAGCTGCTGTAGCACCACCTGTTGTTGTTGTTGTTACGAATGTTCCTGGAGTAGCACTTACATACAAGTCGTTATTACTATTGTTTGTAAGAGTAAATGCATAAGTAGCATTGTATCCAGTTGTTATATTACTTTGTACGATAGCAGCACCAAGGTGTGCTGAAGTAGCACTTACAGTAACTGAATTTTGAGTCAAAGTAAGAGTGTTTGATGTTCTTGATCCTGATTCAATAGTTGCAGTTCCATAATTAGCATCTGTTACTACAACATTACTTGTTGTAGGGTTCAAAGCTAAGTTAACTGTACCAGATGAAGCAGCAGCAATATCAGCTTTGATTGTAAAATCAACCCAAGCATCTGTTGCTAAAGGAGCAGTTAAATTACTAAATGTAATAGTAGCACCACTCAATGTTCCACCAGCAATACTTGAACCTCCGACATATAGTCTGAAGTTACTGAAGTCTGTAGAAGCTGTAGCTGTACCACCAATAGTTACTAATAATGTATTTAATGTTGCAGAGTTGTTTGTAGATTTCAAACTAAATGCACCAAGATTTACATCTGTAGTTGTATTGTTAGCATTAACAACTTGTTGTCCTGTTAATGGTGAAGAAGGAGCGATTCTTGAGTAAACATCAGCAACAGATCCTGTTGAAGTTAATGTTACAGTGTTTGCTTGAGATACTGTAGGAGCATCAACATATCCAACTTCACTTGTTGTTCTCATTGCTGAGAATGTTGATGTTACAGATTGACCACCTGAAGGAATCTTGTCTGTTGCAGGAAGAACTGATGTACTAAGAGCTAAGTCAGGATTTGTTCCTGGAGTAACTACATAGTTAAGACCATCAAATCTAACTTGGTAAAGAGATCCAACAGTAAGTTCTGTTGTATCAGCGATACTTGAAAGAGTCTTTGTTGCTAGGACATGTCCTGCATTGTCATGCAATGCGACTGTACCGAAGAACAACCAAGGTCGTACGTTGAATGTTACATCTACGCGATTAACCTTAACTGGACCATCAGTTGCTTGTAATCTTACTGCAACAACGTCTTTTGTTTCACCTTTCTTAAGAGAAATACCAGATGAAACATATGATGAAGTTGAAGCTGAGATTGATCCATCAGTTGAACCTGAACCATAAGTTGCACCAGCAGCAGCTGCTCCATTACATGAAGCACCAGTTGTTGTACTGAAACCTACAGATGAAGTACATCCTGCTGGGAAGGAAGTTGCAACGGCACATGAAGCACCAGTTGTTGAACTAAATCCTGTAGCTGAAGAACATCCTGCTGGGAAAGAAGCAACTACTGTAGCACATGATGCACCAGTTGTTGAACTAAATCCTGTAGCTGAAGAACATCCTGCTGGGAAGTTTCCTGTTACTACTGCAGCTGCACCATTTAATGATGCACGTGTAAGTGGACCAACAGTTCCTGTTGTACTTATTCCGTGAGCTGTTTGGTAAGCGATAACAGCAGCCTTAGTAATTGAACCGAAGTATCCAGTAGCTGGAGTTACTCCTAATTTTGTTTGGAGACAAGTTACGTTTGCTCCAGAAGCTTTCATCGCGATGTTAGCAGTGATTGAACAATCAGCTGAAACCTTTGTACTTTTTATAGTAGCAGCAGTTACAACTAATGCAACAATCATTAAACCAAAAGCGATTGATTTTAATAATTTATTCATAAAAGTTATTCTAATATCTCAAGTCTGGTTCTTTATCTTTAATTTTTAAAAATTATTAATGTGATAAAAAATTCAGAATGAGTTGTTGTGCGCCATTAATTAGTTTCGACAAAACCAAGGACGCACATTTTTTTCTATCACTATTTCCACTCTCCTTTTTAACGAAGAATGAACACAGTGGACAGAGACAAACTAAATCGAAAAACATATAACTAAATCAAACAGGACTAACTCCTGTGAGATCTTTTTATTTATTTTTCAATGACCTTTCATTTCACTTTCTTTTGAAATTCTTTCGACAAAATTTCAAAACAAAATGTTGTAAGTGTGTATCAAGTACAACGTAAAATATACGCGACTTCATAGCACAATACTATTATAATACTCCACCGTTGAAACGGCAAAACATTATGTGGATAACTAAGGCTTTTAACCTCTTTTTCCACTTCCCTATCTTCTCATATTTTGGACCAAAATGCAAGTTTGTCGGGATACTATATATGACGCATTAGGAGGTTTTTTCTTACAAAAATTTTTATTTAAAAAAGGAGATCTAATTGGACAAGAAATAATGAGACCATCTCTTTTCTCCGGCCTTCTTAAGGACACCGTCCTTGACCATTGAGACTAGCTCTCTTTGCAAAGTTTTCTCTCCGCAAGATACCAAGACACCGTGTTTTGTGTCCTTGATGTCTTTGATAGTGAGACCTTGAGTATTAGGAAAATTTTTCTTATTGTTCTTTATTATTGAAATGATATCTTCTCTTCTTTGCTTCTTTAATTGATCGAAAGAAGATCTCTCCTCCCCCTTAGCCAAGGGGGAGGTTGGGAGGGGGTGCTTATTAAAATTATTGTGAGGTGAATTTGAGTGAACTGAATTTGAATTCTTCGTCTTCATGTCCGATATAGCCTTCAATAAAGTGTGTCCGTTTTGGACACCGATTCGGGTTCCATTTTGTTTTTTTTCTACAGGTACAAATGGGTGTCTTTGAAACATTTGTCCTTTAGAAAAATTCCCTTCCCCCTTCGCTAAGGGGGAAGTTGGATGGGGGTGCTGATGTGTAGGAAGAAAATTATTTTCTTCCTCATTCTCAAAAAAATCTGATATAGAAACTTCCTGATTATATGAACTTTCTGTCATTGAATTATACAGTTCACCAAACTCCTTTTTTAAAATATTTTTATTCATTTCAGAGATCATCCCTACAGAAGAAGCGATGTCCATGAAGTTCACAATTTCAGTAATTCTGCCTTTCATTACGGACACTAAAGAACGAGCCTCGTTGGCATGTTTGTTTGTTAGAAGATTGATGTCCGAGATGATATTTGCACCAGCTGTCCGTAACTTATTTCGTATTATTTCTTCTTTGTCCATTATGTCCGTAACCATATATAAAGCTGTAATAAGCTTGTTTATTTTTGTATAGGACATGTTTTGAGACCCGTCCAATATAGGCAATGAAAGAGCTGAAGAAGCATGAGAATTTGAATTAGCGTCCGTGTCTGTTTGAGAGTTTTTGAGGTTTTTATTTTCCACCAACATAAGTCCTATTATATATAAAGGACAGAGAAATGCAATAGGGTATTTCTCCTCCTTCTCCTTCACAAGGAGAAGGCTGGGATGATGTTCTTAATTAAATTCACCTCACCCTAACCCTCTCCTTATTAAGGAGAGGGTAAATAAAAAAAATATGCTAAAATATATTCATATATGGCAAAAAATGATAAAAATAAAAAAGAAAATTTTAAAGATAAAAAATCAAACAATATCGAAAAAAAGAAACTAAAAGCAGAAACTAAACACACGATACTCGCAGTTGTTTTTTTTGTTTTAGCACTCTTCTTAATACTCGCAGGTTTCAATTCAGCAGGTGTCGCTGGAAAAATATTTAAAGATATTTTTTCTTATCTTCTCGGTGTCGGATATGTACTCTTACCAATACTTTTTATTATGCTAGGTTACTCTTTTATCAAATCAGAAAAACCAGAAATAGGTATCAGTCGTGCACTCAGTTCTAGTTTGTTTTTACTCTCAAGTTTGGGACTCTTTGATATCGCTTCAAAGAATCATGCCGGAGGTGTCCTAGGACAATTGACTGCCACTCCATTCGTCTCACTTTTTGATTGGCTAGCGAGTATCTTTTTTCTTGGAGCAATACTCATTATTTCTATTTTAGTAATGTTCGATGCGAAACCAGTCTTGATACCATATTTAGAAAAATTCTGGATGTTCTTGAAAGGTAAAAAATCTGAAAATTTTGAAGATGAAGATTACGAAGAACCTATTAAAAAAGTCACAGTCGAAGAAGAGGAAGACGAGGAGGAAGAAGTAGAAAAAGTAAGTAAAGAAAAAGTTCAAAACCAAGAAAAAAATAAGAAAGAAATTAAACTAAAAGAGGACGAAGATTTACCTCCACCAGCAGGTGCCAGATACGTCTCTCATGCCTATGTTCCCCCACCACTTTCACTCCTTGAAGAAGACAAAGGAAAACCAAATACCGGAGACATCAAAGCGAATGCAAATATCATAAAACGTACTCTTCAAAATTTCGGTATCGAAGTCGAAATGGATGAGATCACTGTCGGACCATCAATCACGCGTTATGCTTTGAAGCCAGCCGAAGGAGTAAAACTTTCTCGTATCGTCGGACTTCAAAGTGACCTCGCACTCGCCCTCGCTGCCCACCCTATCCGTATCGAAGCTCCGATCCCTGGCAAGTCACTCGTCGGTATCGAAATTCCAAACAAAGTAAAATCGACAGTCGGCCTCGCTACACTTCTCGCTGATGAAAAATTTGCAAATTCTTCAAAGCCACTCACTATCGCTCTCGGTCGTGGAATATCTGGAAAGGCTACATTCGCAAACCTCGCAAAAATGCCACACGCCCTCATCGCCGGTACCACTGGATCTGGAAAATCTGTCACCATTCACTCAGTCATTACTTCCCTACTATATAGAAATGGACCAGACGATTTGAAATTTATCATGGTTGATCCAAAACGTGTCGAGCTTACTCTTTACAACAAAATTCCTCACCTCCTCACCCCTGTCATCACTGATGCCAAGAAAGCTATCCTCGCACTAAAATGGGCAGCCAAAGAAATGGATCGCCGATATGACATCCTCCAAGAAGAATCTGTCCGCGATATCAATTCTTACCATGAGACTATTTTTCCTAAATTAGAAAAAGCTTTCCTCAAGTCTCAAGAGAAGGAAGACTTTGAAGCAAAACGACCAGACCGACTACCATATATAGTAGTCATCATCGACGAGCTCGCCGATATTATGACAGCTTACCCTCGTGAACTCGAATCAGCCATCGTCCGCCTCGCCCAAATGTCTCGTGCTGTCGGTATTCACATTATTCTTTCTACTCAACGTCCTGAAGTAAACGTCATTACTGGTTTGATTAAAGCAAACATTCCTGCTCGTGTCGCCCTAAAAGTTTCTTCTGGAATTGACTCACGTACTATATTAGATGCTACAGGTGCCGAAAAACTTCTCGGTCAAGGAGATATGCTCTATTCTTCTGGTGAAGCTCAGCCTGAGCGTCTACAATCAGCCTTTATTTCTGAGGGTGAAGTGAAAAAGGTTGTAAAATACCTTGTCGATAGTTATGCTGACGAGCTTTCAGATGAAATTTCGTTCTCCAACGAGAGTATCAATCGTGATAAAAGTATTTTTGAGAGTAACCTAGAAGATCCAAATGATGATACCGATGAGATGTATGAAGAAGCTAGAGCTTGTGTGATGGAGGCTGGTAAGGCATCGACTTCATATTTACAGAGAAAATTGAAGCTGGGCTATGCTCGTGCAGCAAGATTGATGGATATGCTCGAAGAAAAAGGTGTTATTAGTGCAGGAGAAGGAGCTAAGCCACGTGAAATCTTAGAAAAAATAAATCGTGACGAGAATGGAGATAATGTGATGTAAAGACCTACTATAATATGACCCAAGATTTAAAAAAAATATTAAAAATCTCTTCCCTTTCACTATTATTTTTAATAATTATTATTTTTGCTTTCTTTCGGTCAAAAGATTTGGTCTTTGGGGTAAAAATTAAAAATGTAAATATTGTCGATGGATCAAAAATGACAGGAAGCATCTTACCAATCATAGGAAATGCCAAAAATGCAGTCGAGGTGACTATTGACGGGCGAGAAATTTCAGTCGATCAAAATGGAAATTTCAATGAGACTATTGCCTTACTCCCCGGTTATAATATAATAGATATAAAAGCAGTCGATAAATTTGGGCACAAAGATGAAAAAATTTATAAGTTAATTTATTAGGCGAAGAATTGTTTTAGAAAATGCCTTGGAAGCGCGACTGGCGCGAGCACGAGGAATTTTTCACCAGAAAAATATCCGTGCATTTTATAGAATAATTCTTCGCCTCAAACAAAATATGATAAAAAAACCAAAAAAAGCAGGAAATAGTGAGACAATGAACGACCGAGGACTTGATGATACACTCAAGGCTATTCAAGCAAAATTCGGAGAAGGTTCTATAATGAAGCTTGGCGAAAAGCCAAAAGTGGATATCGACGTCATCCCTACTGGTTCCCTCGGCCTCGATATGGCTCTAGGTATCGGTGGTGTGCCACGTGGTAGAATTTTAGAAATCTTTGGTCCAGAATCATCTGGAAAGACTACTCTCGCATTACATATCGTCGCTGAAGCTCAAAAGAAAGGTGGTATTTGTGCATTTATCGATGCTGAACATGCTATGGACCCTGTCTATGCAAAAGCTCTCGGAGTAAAAATTGATGACCTACTCATCTCTCAGCCAGATACAGGAGAACAAGGCTTGGAAATTACTGAATCCCTCGTGCGTTCAGGAAAAATAGATGTCATCGTTATTGACTCTGTCGCAGCCCTCACTCCAAAAGACGAAATCGAAGGAGATATGGGTCAAGCACATGTCGGCCGACAAGCTCGCTTAATGTCTCAAGCGCTTCGTAAACTCACAGCTATCACTGCTCGCTCAAAGACTACCGTTATTTTCATCAACCAAATCCGTATGCAGATCGGAGTAATGTTCGGTAATCCTGAAACTACTCCAGGAGGAAAGGCTTTGAAATTCTATACTTCTGTTCGTCTCGACATTCGTCGTATTGCTCAAATTAAAAAAGGAGAAGAAGTAGTCGGAGGACGTACACGTGTAAAAGTCGTGAAGAACAAAGTCGCTGCTCCATTCAAACAAACTGAATTCGACATCATCTATGGTGAAGGCATTTCACACGAAGGCGAACTTATGGCTCTCGGAGAAAAGCTGGGTATTATTGAAAAATCTGGTGCTTCATACAGTATGAAAGACAAAGAAGGAAATAAAATTTCAATGGGACGTGGTTATGATGCTACACGCACATGGCTAAAAGAAAATTCTAAAGTCGCAAAAGAAATAAAGAAAGAAATTGAACACCGCTTCGGAGAAATCCAGGTTACGAGTGCTGGGGAGTAAAAACTAAGAATTTAGAAAATTATCTATAAGATTAATATCTTGTAGATCTTTTTCTCTACCAATTTCTATTTTTATCTTCTTTAAATGCTCAAGGCTCATAAATTTTATTCCATCTAAAATATCTCCTTTTTCAAAAATTTCATCCTTAGGTACTATTACTGAATTGCCAAATATTGAATCTTTGGGGTTTACGATTTCAATATCATTTTCTAAACATATACATTCAACACCAAAATCATTTGAAATAACCTGATATTTTTTTATCATTTCATCCCACAAAGAATCAGTAACCATAATATCTATATCTTTAGCTTCGCGTATTCCCCTCACAGCCAAAGGACCTGAGCCAATAACTACATATTGATCAGTAGGTAAATTTAATTTTTTTAAGTTTTCTAAATTTTTTTCAAAATTCATAATATAAAAATTATATCATTTTTATAGACATATAAAGAAATAAAAAAGAGCTGACTATTTAGTCAGTTCTTTTGAGCTTCGAATGAAATTTATCTCCATATTTTTTTACCATCCTTTGAACTCCCCTTCCTGCATAATCAAGAACACAAAGCTTTCCTTCTTTATTTAGACAAAAATTACTTTGCCTGTAGACGTCCGACGTCTACAAATCAATAAATTCTTCAGGAGAAATTTCTGACTTATTTCTCCCCTCTCTTAAAATAGAAATAATTTCTTGTGCATGTTTTGATAACTTCTCAAAACCACTAAACATTTCCAAAATCTTTTCAGCTTCTTTTTCGTTTACTATATAAAAGTTTTTATTCTTATATTCACTTAGACTTGACCTAATCAAAGACAGTTTATTTTGTGGAATATTGTGCATTTTATTATTCCACATGACATATGCACATAGAAGTTCAAAATAATTTTCTTTTTCAGCAAAAACAGATTTAAACTTACCCTGAAATAATACTCCGCTTCTTTTATGTTTATCATTAAAATATCTTGTATATCCACCTTGGAGCCGTTTCATAAATTCACTAATACCTCCATCTATTTCTTGTTTCAGTAAAAAATGAAAATGATTTGGATTTAGACAATACATAACAACAGAAACTAGCTTCTCATCTTTTTGTAGACGTCCGACCCCTACAGAATTATCTCGTAAAATGACTTGTATACTTCGAGTTGGAATCTTATTCGAAAATAATTCCATGCTCAATAAAAATCTTTCCACATCTTTTTGGTCAGCAAAAATATCTCGCTTGTCGGTACCACGATTATAAATATGATAATATGACCCAGTTACAAAAGCTTCTTTTCGCATATTTATATTATATCATGTAGACGTCGGACGTCTACAGTTTGATTATTTAGTCCATTTTTGATAGGATAACTATATTAAAATTTAAATAAAATACATTTATGGCAACACTAGAATACAGTGAAATAAGAGAGAAAAAAATAATATTACATGATGATGAACCATGTGAAGTGGTAGAATCACACGTAGCTCGTACTCAACAAAGAAAACCTCAAAACCAAGTGAAGCTTCGCAGTCTCATTTCTGGTAAAGTCTTCCCTGCTACTTATCACGTCTCTGATAAGGCTGATGAAGCTGAAATTGAAAAACGTGAAGTCACTTTTCTTTATCACAACAAGGGTGAATATTGGTTTTGTGAAATTGGAAACAAATCAAATCGTTTCAAACTCGACGAGACACTCCTAGGTAATACTGCAAAATTTTTGAAGGAAAATGAAAATGTCACAGCTTTGGTTTGGGATAATGATGGTGAAGAGCAAACAATCGGCCTAAAGCTACCTATCAAAATGCAATTCAAAGTCAAAGAAGCTCCTCCTGCAGTCCGCGGAGATACTTCAAAAGGTGGAAATAAGTTTATCATTCTTGAAAATGGATCAAGTATTTCTGCTCCAATGTTCATCGAAGAAGGTGAAAGTGTTATCGTAAATACTGAAACTGGAGACTACGTCGAACGAGCAAAAGCTTAAATTAAATAAAAAAATCCCCAATAATTAATTATTGGGGATTTTTTTATTTAACTATCTTTTTATCTAGCAACGAAAGGAAGCAAGCCCATAAAGCGTGAGTGCTTGATAGCGAGAGCTAATTGACGTTGATTTTTTGAAGTGACACCAGTTCTCTTGTGACTCATTATCTTGCCGTTGGCATTGATAAATTTCTTCAAGATATCAGTATCTTTGTAGTCGATGTGTTTTATATTGTTTGATGAGAAATAATCTTGTTTCATAATTAATTTAAAATGAGCGTAGCGATTATTTAAATCATTACCCCTGTGAAATGAATCCTTCGGATTCAACTTTTGCTTTGCAAAAGTTATTTCACGGGGTTAGAAAAAATATATTCGCTCTGCTCGTTATTTTTTACTAAAATGGAATGTCTTCTGGGTTTATATCTTCTTCAGGGTAATCGATCATTCCGCCTGTGTCTTCTTCTTTAGGTGCACTTGCGCCTGCTGGTGCAGATGATGAAGCAGTAGCTCCTCCCCCTGTACCTCTTGGTCCAAATTGAGTTTTGTCGGCAATGATTTCAGTACGATATTTCTT